>NZ_JANGCA010000071.1:0-16616 GCF_024463855.1 Clostridium sp. DFI.1.208
ATCATTTTTGGCATAATAAATGGCAGAAACGTCGACTATTTTTGGGTTTATGAAGTACGTTTCTGCCACAGATATTCTATCAGATTTTAAAAAGACTGTCGACAGTCACTTTGTCAACAGTCTGAAGACAGAGAATCTCTGTCTTTCATACTTTGTATTTATTAAAAGCCTTCCTCTTATCGGTAAGCAGATGATGCTGTCTATCGTATTTTATTTTTTTATGCTTTATCTTTCCACTATTATTTTCAGATATGTATCCTATTTAGATTCTATCCATATACTGTATTCAACGTATCCTCCGGATAAGGTATGAAATCTTTTCAATATGCAATCACTCATGAAACCCTCTGCAGCTTTGCCATATAGAACCCGTCCGTGTGTGCAGTAAACGGAAATATCGTGCGCTCCTCTAAAAGGGTAAAGTTCTCATGTGTCTTTAAAAATGCCTGCACCTGCTTTTCATTTTCCTTTTTATTCAGCGTACAGGTGGAATATACAAGAATCCCATGTTCCTTTACATGCTCGGCACTCTTTGCAAGAATCGCCTTTTGAATCGGAATCAGCGTATCCATATCACCGCTTTGCATATGAACCTTGATATCACTTTTTCTGGCTAAGACCCCATATCCGCTGCATGGCACATCGCACAATACACGATCAAACAGAATACCTTCGATTTCCTTCAGCTCTGTCGCATCCATAACCTGCGGCTTTAAAATCGTAATACCAAGGCGCGCAGCCCCTTCCTTAATCAGCTCTACGCGATGCGCATGGATATCACCACACACAATGCAGCCCTCATTCTGCATCAGCTCCGCCATATGGTTCGCCTTTGTTCCCGGTGCACTGCATACATCAAGAATCTGTTCTCCTTTTTGCGGATCCATGATACGCGCAATCAGCTGACTCGCTTCATCCTGTATGGAAAGCAACCCCTGCGCATACCATGGCGTTGCGGCCAGTGATGCATCATACAGCAAAGCGTCCTCACTCAGATAGCCCTTTTGAAAGGCTGCATCCTCCTGCATCAGCGCATCTCTGGTTATCTTCCATGTATTCACACGTGCAGCATTCGGCTTTGTTTCCATATCCGCTTCACAAATTCTTTGGGCAGTATCCCAGCCGTATTGTGCCTTCCACATCTGTACAAGCCAGGTCGGATGTGATGTTTTAACAGCCAGAATCTCTTCCTCTTTGCCTGTGATTTCCCGCTCTCCCCGACGCTGTACCGCATGCAGTACGGCATTGACCAGCTTCGCCATTTTCACATGAATCTGCTTTTTCGTAATTTCCACAGCATCATTGATAATTGCATAGGCAGGCAGCTTATCCATATAAAACAGCTGATATACACTCAGATCCAGCAATACGCATACCTCATCACTTGGCAGCTTCTTCACACAGTCTTCCCATTGATAGCGGCACAGCCGGTAATTTTGTAGCGTCCCGTATACGATTTGCGTGATCAGCCCCTTATCCTGTGGTTTTGCCTGATCGAGTCCTTTGCGCAGCAATAGATTGCTGTAGGTCTTGTTCAAATAGATATCCTTCAGCATATCAAAGGCGATTCCTCTTGCATTCATAAATATCCTCTCTTCCTAAAAAATTGTCGATAATACAGATAACAGCCATAGGTGATCAGAAAGCCCATCGCTGTATCGCTTAAAAAATGCGCTCCCATGATCATACGCGTGAGCGGCATGCTGATGATTGCCGCACCAAGCAGGAAATAACGCAGAACAGATGGCTTTTCATATGGATTCTTTTTCCATTGCAGCCAGCACAGCAGTGTTGTAAATGCTGTTGTATGACCACTGGGAAAGGAATTGTTCCCATACAGTCCGCATGGCTGATACCAGACACAGAACTGTGTGGCTGCCTGCATGTCGCGATAACGGATACGTCCCCAGGACATTTTGATAATCGTAGTAATCAGGACAGCACTCAGCAAAACAAGGGTGTAAAATACAAAAAACGAAAGATGCTTCTGGATCCAGCCATAGGGAATACGGTGAATCACCACCTGCACAGCCGCGACCAGCAGCGCACCTCCACCAAGCAGAATCAGCTGTATACCACTGCTGGATAAGGAAACCCAATAGTGAAGCGCATCCTGCAGCATATACAAAGCTGCCACATATCCAATCAAAAGATAAAAGGCATTTCCCTTCACACGAAACAGCATCGCCATGGCAATCACTGTCATCATTTGCACAGGAATGAGTAAAAACCGCTCAAAGATCATCCCTGTTACCGGCAGCAGCTGATACAGAGTATCCGTAATCTGATAATCATATAATGCACCGATGACCAGCAATAGCAGTGCCAGTCCTACCGGTATCCATTCTTTTTTCTGCATGACAACCTCCTATCAGTCCAGCATGACCGGCGATACATCGATATCCAGTCTAGCCTTTTCCTTCGCAGCCAGATGAGCATCGTAAACCTCACGGACACACTGTCCCAGCAGCTCCTGCTGTTTTCCCTTCAGCAGAATGCGCATACGAAATTCATCCTTGCGCTTTATCAGCTGTGCCGGTCCCAGAATGCGGTATCCCGCATGTGCTTCCAGTAGTTTTTTTGCTCTGGCAGCCGCCTTTACGACCTCATCCTGAGATATATGGGAAAAAATCATAGAGGCCAGATAGGTATATGGCGGATAGCCGGCAATATGGCGGTATTTCATTTCGTTCTGGAAAAAGGTACGATAATCATGATGTGCGGCACACTGAATGGCATAGTGGGTGGTATCGTATGCCTGAATGATCACTTCGCCATCCTTGCTGCCGCGGCCGCTTCTTCCCACGGCCTGCTCCAGCAGATCATAGGTCAGCTCCGCACTGCGATAATCACTGCGGTTCAGCATAGCATCACCATTGATAATGCCGACCAGTGTCACATTTTCAAAATCCAAGCCCTTTGCGATCATCTGTGTTCCCATGAGAATATCCGCCTTATGCTCACCAAAGGCGCTCAGCAATTCTTCATGTGCGTTCTTTTTCCCTGTTGTATCTGCATCCATACGGATGATTTTCGCGTCAGGGAATTTAATTTGTACAAGCTCCTCCAGCTTCTGCGTACCAAGTCCAAGGTAACGCCATGTATCACTTCCACATTCCGGACAGTAATTCGGCACTGGCATCGTATGTCCGCAGGTATGACATTTCAACTGCTTATCATCCTTGTGATATGACATCGCCACCTCACAATGCGGGCACATAACAACATGCCCGCAACCGATACAGCGCAAAATCGGTGTATATCCTCTGCGATTCAATAACAATATAATCTGTTCTTTTTTCTGCAGCCGCTCATAGATTGCAGCCATCAGCTCATTACTGAGCAGATAGCTTTCTCCCCTGCCTACCGCCTTGCGCATTTCCACCAGCTTCACAGCCGGAAAGCTGCCATTGATGCGGCTTGGCATGTCAATCAAACGATAGACGCCCTTAACTGCGCGGGCATAGGTTTCCAAGGAAGGCGTTGCACTTGCCAAAATGACAAGCGCGTGATGGTATTGCCCTCGATGCAGAGCAATATCACGGCAGTGATAGCGAGGAGAGGAATCCTGCTTATAGCTGGTATCATGCTCCTCATCCATTATGATAACGCCAAGATTATCAAATGGCATGAACACTGCACTTCGTGTACCGACTACGATCTGTACCTGATGGCGGCGGACGAGCTGATATTGTTCATATTTCTCCTGCGCATTCAGTCCGGAATGATAGATTGCCACATGACTTCCAAAGCGTGCCGTTACCCGCTTTACCATCTGCGGTGTTAACGAGATTTCCGGCACCAGAATTAAAACCTGCTTTCCCTGCTGCATCACAGATCGTGCCAGCTGTAAAAACACCTCTGTTTTCCCACTGCCAGTTGCACCATGCAAAAGGACGACCTCATGCTGATGCAGCTGCTGCAGGGTATGCAGGGCCTGTTCCTGCTCCCTGCTTAAGGGCAGATCGCCCTCTGTGACGTTTTGCGGCAAAAGCCTTGCCTGCGCTTCTTTTTCATACACCTGTGCAAGTCCCAGCTCAACCAGCTTTTTTCCTGGAGTCTTATAGATTTGATAAAACTGCGAACGAAGCATTTCCTTCTCTTTCTGCAGAGCCTGCAATGCCGCACGCTGTTTTGGCGTTAAAGCATCCCCATCCTTCACATAGCGTACCCAGGTTTCCAGCTTTGCATGTCCGGATGTTGATTTTGGTTTTAGTTTCGCTGGAAGCATGCATTGAAAGCAGCTGATCATCGGTACCACGCAGGTTTTCGCCATCCATTCCCCTAAGGCAATCAGCTCCTCATTCAGCAGCGGCTCCTCATCAATCACCTTGTCAATCGAACGTATGGTGAATCCGTATGCAGCCGCCTGCTGTTCTGTTATGGTTTCCACCTTCATGACAAAGCCGATGATAGAGGTTTTCCCGAATGGTACCTGTACACGTACACCGCGCTGTAAAGAAAAGCCATCGCATGCATAGGTAAAGGTATGATCCAGATGCATGATGGGATGTTCCACGAATACCTGTGCTATTTTCATATGCCGCCTCCTGTTTGAATGGTATTATTTTATCACAAACAACAGCAGAATCCTATGCTGCATACCAATTTATATACAGACAATATCACAGGGCAAAAAAAACCAGAATTACATATCCTGGTTCAATGCCAGCTCCACCGCTGCAAGTGCATGCAGGCAGGTCGTATCCAGTACAGGAATTGCCACAGCCTCCTGCTGTATCAGCAATGGAATCTCTGTACAGCCTAGAATCACTGCCTCCACGTCCTCTGCTTTTTGATACTTCTGTATGATAGAAAGAAACAGCTGACGGCTTTTGCTGTGAATTTCCCCACGGCACAGCTCTTTGAAAATCACATGATTGATTGCTTCTCTGTCATCCTCATCTGGGATGATTGGCTGAATTCCTTCCGCTCTCATAAACGATGTGTAGAAATCCTGTTCCATCGTATAGCGCGTTCCCAGCAGCAGCGCCTTTTGAATACCGTCCTGCTTCATTTTCTGTACGCATACCTCTGCAATATGAAGAATCGGAATACGCAGCTGGCTCTGTATCTGCCCTGCAACCTTATGCATCGTATTGGTACAAATGATAATAAAATCTGCCCCGGCAGCCTCCAGTTTCATAGCAGCAGCCCCAAGCACAGCCGCAGCCTGTTTCCAGTTTCCACTGCTTTGCAGCTTTTCTATTTCATCAAATTCCATACTGTACAGGATACAACGGGCACTGTGCAATCCTCCCAGTCTTTCCTTCACTGCTTCATTGATCAGCTGGTAGTAGGTCACAGTGCTCTCCCAGCTCATTCCACCAATCATTCCGATTGTTTTCATAGCCTTCACATCCTCTTTGCTCTTTGTTCATTATACCATATATAACACATCAGACAAATACAACGGTCTGTGAAATTGACAGACCGCTGCATTTATTTTCTATTAAAACGACGGATTCCGATACAAAGCAGTGCCAATACAGATACAAGTCCTGCCAGTATCCAGTGTTCATTTCTTGCGGAGTCAAAGGTATCCGCAGCTGTCTGCGATTTTTCATGCGGGCTTGTCTGTTCTGTGGAAGCCGTTGTCTGCTCATGCTTTATATTCTCTGCTTTTGCTGCGTCCTTCTCAAAAGTGACCTGAATCGTATGATTTTTATCTACTGCAGGAAACGTATAGCTGTTCAGCCGTCCCTGTGATTTGCCATCCACAAGAACGTCCTGTACATGATAGCCCTGTGCAGGCACAAAGGTAAATACAGCTTGTGCTCCTGCTTTTATCTGTATAGCTCCCTGCGGGGTGATTGTCCCTTGTCCATTCTTTTCAGCCGTTATCACGTATGCTTCCTTTTGTGCTTCCAGTGCATTGTCCGGGTCCTCATTTGTTTGTATCAGTGAATCTCGATAGGCGATGGCATAGGCTGAAAAGCGGTCACTATACACACTGATTTCATCCTCTGCCCTTTGCACGGGCTCCAGCAGATCAATACGCTGTGTCCCGTCAGCATTTTCATGGATGCGTAAAATATAAAATTCACGGTTTACACCATCGGGGGCAGTCAGCTTTTGCGGAAGGGCAAAGGTCAGAAGGATTGGCTTCGACAGCTGTCTTACTTCTGCTGTACGCTCCTCTGCATCCGCTGTCAGCGTCTTTAACAGCTTTACATCATAGCAGGATGCTAACGTGAGTCCATCTCTTTTCACCTGCTTCTCCAGGAAGCTGCGATCATCTGAATTCGCAGTCTCACGCACATCCATATGAATGCGAAGCTTAGCCCGTGCCTCTTCCTGTAGGCAGAAAATATCGTCATGCTTCACTTCATCCAGCAGTGATGTCAAAGAGGATGCATGTATCTGCTGCTGATCCATTTCAAATATAATTTGCGGATGTCTTTGCATCGCCTCCAGCAGCTCTTCCTTTACCTTATCATCGAGCTGTGCGGATTCATCGTCCATTTGGGTATATTCGGATAATATTTCCAACACCGTCTGCTGTTGTTCTTTATTCAATGGCTCTGTCGTCTGCGGCAGCTTGGCGACATCCTCCTGAATATCCGCTGCCTTTATTTTTTCAAATACTGCCTGTATGTCCAAGTCCTCCTGAACAAGAAGTGACAGCCTGTTGTTTTTCACCTCTTCCACGTACTCTGCCTTGTTGATTTGTACGCTTGTCAGATGGTAGCCTTTCTCCGGCACGAAGGTCAGCACTACATTTCGTCCCTGTACCGGCTTTTTTGTATCCGCCTGAATCTGCCCGTGTGCAGTCTTTTGAATATGCATTGCCTGATAGCGATTAAATGTGATATCCGCTGTCCCCTTCGCTTCCTTGTAATTATATTGTCCCTCGGCATTCTTTTCCGGTGTGAATGTCCATGTATAGGAATGTGTTCCAAGCTGCGGATTCTGCCCTTCATCCCAACGCAGAGTACCCGGTGTATCGCCATCCTGTAAGCGAATATCCGGCAATCCGGTATCCAAATCACAGTCTTTATCAAATTGTGGATGCACACTCGATTGTGACGGTCTCACATCTACTTTAAAACTATGGCGTGTTGTATAAAAAAGGGTGGTTTTGTTGTTTTTTATTCGATATGCCTGTACAGTCACTCGACAGGAAATGGCAAACGGAGCCCTGATATCATGAAATTTATACGTATCCTCCCCCCATCCCTTGAGGATATATTCAACCTGTGATATCGTTTCCCAATTCCACCAGTAATAGAAAACAACGTCTCCTTCTTTTGCCTTATCCAGTGTCGATGCATAGGGATGCTCCGCCTTTACAGAAAGCGCGATATCGTTTCCATCATATACCTTATCAATATCATTACTATAGGTTGCCTTCGGATCTTCATAGATCAAAGCAGCATACAATGTATCCGTTTCCACCGTGTCTGTAACCTTTATTTCCGCAACACCATCAGCCGCTGCCGCCCATTTCATTCGCTCATCATATTGGACACTTGGAAAAGTATAAGCAGCATTTGTTTCCCAGCATCCGTTATCCTGTTTCATCACATTGTACGGTTGATTATATAAACGTTTAATCGTGTCGTACACACCGCTCTTTCCATCCTCAAACCTCACCATTGTTTCATATGTTATTTTAAATTTTGTATGCACTGATGTTAGCCGTTCGTATTCAGCCTTATCCTTACATATTACATAGGGCGATTGGGATGTATCAAATGCCCCATCGACAATCGTTATTCCCGCAGGCAGATATACCGATTGCAGCGCTGTACCGCTGAACGTGTTTTTTCCGATACTTCTGATATTTTCGGGAATGGTAAGCACACCGCATAATCCTGTATTACGAAATACGGAATCCGGTAATGCCGTCAGGTTTATTGGTAGGACCACTCCAGTGATTGCCTTTTGTCCGGAAAATGCAGCTGCTCCCAAGGTTGTCAGCTTTTCCGGTAATACGATATCTCCCTGCAATCCCTGATATAGTTCTCCTTGCCGAAAAGCATTCGCTCCGATCGTGGTAAGTGTATTTGGCATAACAAGCGTCCCGTTAAAACCAGCATTGTGAAACGCATAGCTGGAAATTGTCTCAACACGCTGTGGTAAAATCAAATCTCCAACCATCGATGAACAGCCGTTAAAGGCATAAGAGCCAATCTCTTTCAGCTCTGTTGCCTGCGATAAATCCAGACTGATAAATCGGCATTCTCGAAATATATTGTTTGAAAATCCCAAATAGGACGTATCAAACGCATGCGCATCAATACAGTTTATCCCGGAAGGAATCACTACATGGATATTCTGTTTCTGCTCTGCGGTCAGGTTTTCTATATAGGAAACCTTCAAATGCTGTAACGTTGTCCCATTGATTTCGTAATCTTCCCTTGCAGGAGTAACAGCGTTATCCTCAGCAGCCGCAGCTACTGCTTCCCTTTGAAGCGGCTGCTGTTCTTCCCTTTCTGTAACCGGCTCCTGCTGATTCTTAACCGCATCCACCTGCTGTACAGCCCTGCTATTCTCCTGCTCCTGTACATCTGTCAAAGCGCCCTCCTGCTGTGTAGTCTTCTGTGAATCATGAAACGTCTCTGAGAATGTCCCCTGTGAGAAAATTGTTCCCGATCCGATGCTCACTGTCAGTGCAACAATCAGCATAAGAGAAAGCTTCACCTTCGTTCCTTTCGATATCATAAATTCACCACCATTTCATCGTTACGTTCAGTATAGCACAACAGCTTCTACATAAGTTGACATACAAATAATCCCCAATATACTTGTTTTTGCATAACAGCTTATACCTTCCATGTATACTATACAGGAAGCAGGCAAAAGGAATCCGCAAAGCTTTCATTTCTGCTATAATATTAAGGAAAGGATGAATATATGCACACTTACTTGGAAACCCTTCCCTTCTGGAAGGAGCTTACAGAGGAGCAAAGACATCTGTTGACGACCCATACGATAGAGCGAAGCTTTCAAAAGGGCGATATCCTCGATCACGGAAATCAGGAATGTACCGGTCTGGAAATGATCGTAAAGGGGCAGGCGCGCATTTTCATGATGTCGCCGCAGGGCAGTGAAATCACACTGTATCGCCTATTGGAACAGGATATCTGTGTATTATCGGCAGCCTGTATGATTCACTCTTTGACCTTCACGGTCAGCATGGAATTTGAAACAGATGCCGTGATTCTGCTCATTCCAAAACAAATCCTGCAGAAGGTTTCATCCCAAAACTGTAAGGTAAAGGACTTTACAATGGAGCTGGTTGCGGACCGCTTTTCCTCTGTTATGAACACCATGCACGACGTCATGTTTTCCAGCAACGAGCATCGGCTTGCTCAGGCTCTTCTAACACAGATGCAGCTTCAGGAATCAGACACGCTTCGCCTGACACATGATATACTGGCCCATGAGCTGGGAACTGCACGGGAGGTTGTTTCCCGACTTCTGAAACAGTTTCAAAAGGATGGTCTGCTTCAGCAAGCCAGAGGCTGTATCACCATACTCGATGAACAGCGTCTTTCCAGACTTTGATACAGGCATAAAAAAAACGACAGAAATATTCTTCTTCTGTCGTTTTTTAGCGGTTGGTATTCTTACAGCGGTATGCATGATATGCACTGTGTGCCCTTCCTTATTGTCTCAAGATTCAGAATACTGGCCGCAATATAGCTTTTGTTCTGCTTTCTGACATAGCAGCCCTGAAAGGCCACCCGTAATATTCCGGATGCGGAAATCATACGGATTTCCCCATGACAGCTGCCCGTTTCCTTCATCGATGCGAGCATATTCGTAAACACCGTATGATCCTCTCTTGGAATCAGCTCCAGCATACTGCTGTGAAACTGTTCCCGAATCTGTTTATCATCAATACCAAGAATGGATGTAAAACGTGTACTTATATGCCGAAACAAATAGCCCTCGCAATCGTAGAACTGATGATAGCCGCCTATGGCATGCTCATTCAAAAACCACTGGTCCTCCTGCGCAGCCTGAAGCTTCTGCCGGGCAGCAATGCTTTCATCGATATCCATACAGGAGCTGATGATTGCTAGACGCCCCTGCTCCTCACAAACCACACGACCTCTGTCATATACCCACCGCAGACTGCCGTCCCTGCGCACCATACGATAGCGTGTCGTATATTCCATGCCTTCCTCAAAAGACGTGCCGATATCAAGCGCTACCTGCGCCCGGTCTCCCTGATAAATCGTATTTTCCACCAGACCGTTGATTCCCTGATACAGGTCCTGATAGCTGTCATAGCCCAGAAAACGAATCATTTCCTCATTGGCGAAGTACAGAGGAAAGCCCTCCTCACAATATCCGCCAATCATACCTCCAGGAAAGGAGCTCGCATACAGCAAAGCGGCATACTCCCGGTTCCTCTTTGTCAGCTGCCGTGGTGTATCCTTGTGATCGACAATTCCCAGCAAATGATGCAGCAGCCGCTGGGATTCCATCAATTCCTCTTCCTGATTTTTTATTTTTGTTATATCTGTCAACAGACTGTTATAGATACGCACACCCGCTTCTTCACGGATATAGCGGATATGCTGCTCCACCCATACGGTTTCCCTTGTTTTCGTAAACAGCCGAAATTCCACACTGCAATCCGTTCCCCACAGCTTTGGATTCGACCAGACACGCATTACTTCCTCATGATCACGGGGATCGATATACTCCAGCATCTCGTTTTCCAAAATATCATGCAGCTCCTGCAGGGTATAGCCATGTAAAAAGGTAAGGCCTGCACTGATCACTCTGCAGGAAAGCCGCTGATCAGGAAACACCTGATATTCAAAGATATCTCCCGGCATCGTCTGCAGAATTGCCAGCAGCTCCTTTTGCAGGCTCATTGTGGCACTCACATCACTGACAGAGCCATAGAACAGCTTGCGATTTCCCTGCTTATGCAGGAAAAAGGCCTGCAGGCGCATCCACATAAGCTCTCCATTCAGGCGGTAACGCCGAAAGGTTCCACTTGCTCCCATAGAGCCCGCTTCCTGTGCCTTGCGGAAAATATCCCATACAAGCGGCATATCCTTTGGATAGATCTGACGAGCGATGAAGCTGCTTCGCTCCTGCAAATCCACAGCATTACAGCCTGTAATACGATAATAGCGATCATTTACCATCAGAATCTGTAAATGCGTATCATCTTCTATTTCATATAATGCGATTCCCCCCAGGATGTTGGAAAGCATTGCTTCACTGGTGATATTCTTGTGAAACAAGTCCTCCAGATCAATACTTGGTAATCGCTTTGCCAGCATACCGCGAACATCGATGCGCTGGGCATCCGACAACAGCTCACAGAAGCGCTCCGAATCCATCGGCTTATAAAAATAATACCCCTGCATATATTCGCAATCCAGATTTAACAGACGGTCCACCTGCGCATGCGTTTCCACACCCTCTGCAATCATTCGCAAGCCCAGCCAGCGTCCCATGGATGTGATGGACTCCAGAATACTGGAATTTTTCGTATTCTGATGATCGGAGGTCTCCAGAAACTTCATATCGATTTTCAGGATATCAAGCTCGATATTTGACAGCATATTCAAGGAGGAATACCCACTGCCAAAATCATCCATCAGGACGGTAAATCCGCAAGCACGCAGCTCACTGACCGTTTCAATCAGCTGGTCAAAATTCTCCACATAGGCACTTTCCGTTATCTCAATCTCCAATAGCTGCGGCGGTATTGCATATTTCTTTATGAGTGCAGTGAAAACCTCACACAGCCGAAACTGAAACATATCCACCCGCGAAACATTCACACTGACAGGCACAACCGGCAGCCTTTTCATCAGCCTGTCATGCAGAAACCGACAGACCTCCTCCCATACATAGGAGTCCAGCTTATAGATAAATCCGCTCGTTTCCAGAATCGGGATAAATTCACCGGGCGGAAGAAGTCCACGCTGGGGATGCTGCCATCGCACCAGTGCCTCGGCAGCGAGAATACGGGATGTTCTAGCGCTGACCTGCGGCTGATAATAGACAACGAATTCCCGGTTATCCAGCCCGTTTTTCACACCGAACAATACCTCCTGACGATTCTCGATCAGCTTCTTCATCGATTCCTGATAAACGGCAACGCGGCTTGCATAATTTCCTTTTCTGCTGGCTGCGGCAATCGCTGAGCGATCACACATTTGAGCGATTGGAAGCGTTCGATCCTGAATCATATAAATACCTACCGTCGGAAGAAATTTAATGGTAGCGTCATAATTCTGTATCCAGCCGATGATTTCCGGCTCCAGTTTTTTTACATCACAGGAAGCCTGCGGAAGCAGCATGACGAACTCATCCCCACCAATGCGGGTCGCAATTCCATCAAGCTCCTGTACCTTTTTACGTATCTGATAGGAGATATATACCAGCAGATTATCTCCCTCCTGTATCCCATACCAGTCATTGAAGAGCTTAAAGTGCTCAATATCAAGGTCTACAAGACCGTATTCTGTCGTATTGTCAGTTTGCAGTCGCTCCTGAACAAGCCGTTCAAAGGTTGATTTCTCATACAGATTGGTAAGCTCATCGTAATGCAGCTTATGATCCTTTGGGGCTGCGGGCTTTTGAAGCTTTTTCGCCATATTGTCTATCAGGCAGAGATAGGTATCTGAAAGCTGTTCATTGGTAGAGGCGGTGATTTGAAATTTCATCCAGCGATACGTCCCATCCAGAAGGAGGCGGAAGCTACCAGTGACATGAGTGTATAGAGTGATCCGTTTCTTCAAAGTAGTCAGATTCCAGAAATTTTCAAAATACAGCCGGTCTTCCTTGTATACATACGGTAAAAGCTCCTGTAGCAGCTTTTGCAGAGAACCGTTTTGTGAAAGCTTGGGAAGCCGCTTGGTATTCGCATATAAAAAGGCAAAGGAGTCCGTTTCAATATGAAATTCCAGCAATGCATCGCGCAGCGCCGTCTCCTCCTCCCGCATCTCTCTGCTGATTTTCTCAGGGGATGCAGTACGCATTGATATCAGCGTGCATAAGCCTTCCTGCGGCCATTCCACAGGAATCGCAATGTGCTCCATCCAGGTATCCAGCGCTCGATTATAGATCAGCTTGCTTTCACCCTTCTCAAAGTCCGCTTTTTTCAGGGGACAGTCAAAGCAGGGAGTCCTGCTGTTGCGTAGCTTTCGATGACAGATTGCACGCTGTCCGCAGTTGGGAAAGGTCTGTTTTGCAGTTTCATCCATATAAACAATTTCATATTTCCGATTGATTACAAAAACACCCTTTTCAATTTCTACAAAGCTCTGCTCTTTATCCATAGGCGTACTCCTTTATGAGGGAAGGCTTGATCATTATACTTTCTTATATTGTACTATTTTCCAGACAAAACCTCAATGAAGTTTCCCATGTTCCCATGTATTCCGATAATATCCTGCGATTTAGACTTCTTTAAATACAATGCTGTGGGAATCATCAAAAGGAAACATGCTCGTTTGTGAAGCAGTCCTGCAGGATAGGGAGGAGTACCCAGCATGTATGTGAAACCGCCGGTGTGCTTAGCCGCAGGATGCCGCCCAGACAGCTACCAACCCCAGCATGGCCAGTCCCATACTGGGCATGATAATACCCGGAAGATCATAAAACACATGCGGGTACAGTCTTCTCAGGGTTACTCCGATCAGCGTCAGCGATAGCGGCGTGCAGAATATCATAAAAAAGGGTACATCCAAATACCCCAGTCCTATTGCGATGGCACACAATATCGAGGTAACACCAACCAGCAATGCATACAGCAAAACGAACGGAAGCTTAACTGCATCAAACTGCGTATTAATCAGCTCGTCAGCAAAGGAAATATCCTGATTCCTCCTGCTGGTCTTGTACAGAAGCGGCATCAGACAGACAAAGGTATGGATGAAGAAGCCGCCAATGCTTCCGACAAGTGATACCATCCAGAATACCAAAGCAAAAACAGGATTGCTTTTCGCCATCAACATGGATAGTGCACACAATCCCAGAAAATACATCGGCACCCCCAGCATTGCCAGAAGGATGGAGCAGCGAAACCGTCTGCTGTCCATCGTATCCCATGCACTGTTGATATAACCGTGCGCTCCCAGCTCTTGATTATGCTTTCCCTTTATGTCCAGCAGCAGATCACCACAGGCACATAGCAGTCCACCCGCAATCCCAACATACCCGAACAGCGTTATCATATTCCTTCACCCCTTCTAAGTTAGATAGATATAACTTACATCTCTATCCTATTCCTTTTACAGGTTGGTGTCAATCCCTTTTTGCTTTATGCATTCAGCTGTAGCCTTTTATAGTCAGATCGTGTACGCTTTTTCATATAGAAGCAGATTACAGCGATCATCGCAATGGAGGAAAGCGGAGAAACAAGTCCGTAAACGGCAAGCACATCCACCTCATAATGCAGCAGTGCAAAAAGCAGTGGTACACGGATCAGCAAAGCGCCCGCACAGCTGTTCAGCATTGTGACGATCGTTTTCTCACTTCCGTTCAAGTAGCCGTTCATACAAAACAATACGGAAACGGCAAGATAGTCCAGACTGCAGCTTTTCAAAAAGGGGATGCCGGCGGAAATGACTTCAGCATCTTTCGAGAACAGAGAAATCATCGATTGCGGGGAGCATTGTGCCCATAGGAAGAACAACAGGGAACAAGCAAAAGAGATGCCGATTCCATAGCGGACAAAGCTTACCGCACGCTCCTTTTTATCCGCTGCCAGATTTTGTGCTGTTAAGGCCGTCAGCGCATTTGAAATCGAGGTTGCCGGCAGCATGGCAAAGATATCAAACTTACTGGCAATTCCCACAGCGGATGCTGCATATATGCCAAAGCCGTTGGTGATGGCAGTCAGATACAGAAAGGAAAAGCGCACCATACATTCCTGAAAGGATACCGGGATACCGATACCGATCAGCTCCCGCAATACCGCTTTATCCAGCTGCAGGGATGCTCTTGAAAAACGAAAGACAGAGCCTTGCCGACGCATATACCATACCGCGATCAGCATGCTGATTCCCTGTGAAGCCACCGTGGATATTGCGGTACCTGCTACTCCCATGTGAAGAACGCCTACCGTGAACAAATCCCCTGCGATATTGCAAACACAGGCAGCTGCCACAAACAACAGCGGACTCACAGAATCCCCATATCCTCTTAGCAATGCGCTCAATGCATTGTATTCACAGATAAAGAATATGCCCAGTGTACAGATAAGCACATATTGATATGCCTCTGCCATAGCATCCTGCGGCACCTGCAGCAGCTGTAGAAGTGGCCCTGTGCAAATGGCAAGCACCAGAGTAAGCAGGACGGAAAACAGTGCAAAGAACGTAATCGTCGTACCGACTGTTTTTTCCATATAGTCCAGTTTTCGGCTGCCCATATAGCGAGCGACAAGTATCGTGGCACCAAGGGTCAGACCACAGATGATACTGGTTATGATCTGTGTTACCTGCGTACCTGTAGAAACGGCCGCAATGCTTTGCGGGGAACAATAGGCTCCGATAATCATCAGATCGGCAGCGCCATACAGTGCCTGCAGCAGATTGGCAAGCAAAAACGGTATGGAAAAGCGCAGGAGTACCTGAACGATGGAGCCCTGTGTAAGTGATACTGCGTGTTTCATAACATCTCTCCCTTTTATTTCTGTACCTATTGTAAAGGCTGTACTTCCAAATTTCTGTAGCCTATGCTACAATTCATACAGAAAAATCATATGATGGAAGGGAGAGCGTACATGAGTCAAATAAAAATACCGGAGGAGCTGTATCACTGCTTTGAAGCGGCAGGCTATCTGCAAAGCTATGAACCGAATGAGGATATCTATTTGCAGGGAGAGGATGCCAGCCGCATTTATTTTATCAAAAAAGGACGTGTGCGGGCCTATTATATCACCACAGGAGGACGAGAGCTTACATTTGAAATCATCGAAAAAGGGAGAATTTTTGGAGAATCCTCCTTCCTCACACAATGTGCAAGACCGGTTTGTGTAGCTGCTGTCACACCGGTGGAGCTGATGGCCTGCGATCTGAATCAGCTGTATGCCTATATGGAAAAGTCAGCGAAGCTTATGCAGCTCATGCTACAGCTGCTATCCAATACCTGTAATCATCTGACAGCACAACTGCGCCGCATCACCCTGTATGACCGCTATCAGCGAATCGCAAGTCTGTTATTATCAGAAACGCAGCATCCAGATTTTGACCGCGGTGTCACTGCCTCCAGTATCCCCTATACACAGGAGGATCTGGCGTTGATTCTGAATCTGAACCGCGTGACTGTAAACAGGGTCTTACAGGAGTGGAAAAAGCTGCAGGTCGTCGCTGTTTCCTATGGGCGCATCACCATTCTGAATCGCACCTATTTACAGCGTCTGTTTCCTACCGCCAATCCTGTGCAGGCCGCAGCACAGTGATATCATCGCATTTCAATTCAACACAGCTGCTGTCAGCTACGTACCATGTATGTACTTTCTGCAGCGCACAGA
This sequence comes from Clostridium sp. DFI.1.208, assembly GCF_024463855.1. NCBI lineage: Bacteria > Bacillati > Bacillota > Clostridia > Eubacteriales > Clostridiaceae > Clostridium > Clostridium sp. DFI.1.208. The sequence continues at coordinate 16,466 of NZ_JANGCA010000071.1, forward strand.
AAAAGCACAGGCTTCCCATATAACGGATATCTAAATTATCGTAGGGATAAGTTAGCCCTCTAAATTATCAGAGGGTCAAGATGAAGGTAAGCTCTAAATTTTGGTAGGGTCAATCTTTTTGTTCATTTATAAAAAAACCTTTCGTTGTATG
>NZ_JANGCA010000072.1:0-16294 GCF_024463855.1 Clostridium sp. DFI.1.208
TCATAGATATAAAAAAGGATATATGAAAGACTAAATGCAATTGTAAGTGTAAATTCAACTAGATTGTTGTGTAAGAGTCTTTTCTACTTAGCTACTTTGAAAGTGGAATTTAACTTTTCACTTCAGCAATTACAGGAAACACTTCCAAAAAATTGCAATTAGAAGGCAAATACACTATAATATTACGGTATTCATTTAGGAGGACATTATGATCAAGATACTGAAAAAGCAATGGTTTGTCGTACTGATTGCGCTGATTTTTATCGGCTTTGCGATATTCAGCGTCTATGACACCAACAAGGGAAAGCTTCCCGGAAAAAGTGTCGACGGCAAGGATGTGGTTGCAGGACTGAAGGGTGATGTCAATATCACCGCGGATGAGCTGTATAAGAATCTGAGTAAAACGTATGGGAAAAGCATGCTGTTCATGAAGTTTCAGGCAGAGGTTATCAACAGCAGCATCAAAACTACAGATGAATTAAAAAAGACTGCTGAGGAGTATGAATCCAATATCAAGCAGAGTGCGGAGAGTCAGGCAGCCAGCAGCGGCAGTGATGCAAATGCGCTGATTGCACAAAACATCGCACAGTACGGATTTACTTCCGATCAGCTGTATGAGTACTGCATGACTGTGGCAAAAATGGAAAAAATGCAGAATGACTACATCTCCAAGCATCTGGATGAGCTGTTTACACCGATTTACAAGGAAAAGAAATCACGTACGGTTTCTCATATTCTGATTAAGATGGAGGATGCAAACAAGCCGACCAAGAAAGAGCTGGAAAAGATTCAAAAGGTGGAGGACGCCTTAAAGAAGGGTGACAGCTTTGCGGATGTTGCCAAGAAATACAGCGATGATGGCAGTGCCAGCGACGGCGGTTATCTGGGCTATATGGATTCCGACACCTCTTATGTGGACAGCTTCAAAAATGCAGCCTTCAAGCTGAAAGCCGGAGAAACCAGCGACTGGGTCAAGGAAAGCAATGACAACTATAACGGCTGGCATTTGATCAAGGTGGAAGAAACAGATAAAGCGAAACTGGAAAAAGATAAGAAGGCAAAGGATTCCCTGTACAAGGCGATTGCCAGCGGTACAGAAAATCTGTCCAACACGTATTTGTGGGAAGCCGCAAAGAAGCTGGATATCAAATATGCGAATGACGATGTCAAAAAACAGATCATGGACATCCTGGACGTAAAGGAATAGGAGGACGAGAGATATGAAAAAGCTTTGTACACTGCTCGCCGCTATGATGCTGTTCACGCTGGCAGGCTGTAAGGATGCCACGGCAGGAATTTCAAATGGAAGCGAAGCACTGATCACCATCGAGGGCAACAAAATTACCAATGAGGATGTTTTCGGTCTGATCAAAACCAGCGCAGGAGCAAGTGAAACCCTGAACCTGGTCAAAACACAGATTTACAAAAAGGAAAATATCAAAATCACAGATGCCATGAAAAAGGAAGCAGAGGAGTCTGTAAAATCCCTGAAGAGCATGTATGGCGACAGTCTGCAGGATACACTGAAGCAGTACGGCTTCGATAATCTGGAGCAGTACAAGGAAAAATCCATTTATCCGGGCCTGCAGCAGAAGGAATTAAATAAGAAATATGTAAAAGCAAAGGAAAAAGCCATGTTTGACAGCTATTACCCAATCAAGGCACAGATTCTGGAGGCTGATTCCAAGAAAAAAGCTGAAAATGCACAAAAAGCGCTGAAGGACGGCAAGGATTTCAAGGCTGTTGTGAAGGAATATGGAACAACGACAACCTATAAGGGAACAGAGGAAATCTACAATTCCAAAAGCGGATTACCGACAACGGTATTCGACAAAATCAAATCCACGAACAAAAAGGGATTGATCGATGGTGTGATCGAGGATACAGCAAGCAAGAAATACTACGTTGTAAAGGTCACAAGTGTAACACCGAAGGATTTTGAAGAGGAAGCCATCAACAGCATCGTTGAAAAGGCATCTACCGATATTGAGCCGGCAGCAACCGCTTATTATCTGAAAAAATATGATTTTACAGTCTACGATAAGGAAATTTACGATGGTATCAAATCCACCAATGAATCCTATATCGTTCAGGATTAAGAGCTTCGTGCTCTTTTTCTTTTTGTCTGTTTCTGCTATAATACGTAAAAAGGAAAGGAAGGATTCTTATGTGTATTTTCTGCAGTATTGTAAACGGTGAAATCCCCTCAACCCGTATCTATGAGGATGATACCGTGCTTGCTATTCTTGATATTTCACAGGTGACTAAGGGGCATACCCTGGTGATTCCCAAACAGCATACAGAGAATTTCATAACCTGTGAGCCGGAGCTTATGAAGCATGTCATGGAGGTTGCACAGATGCTCGCAAAACGCATCATGGAACGTACCCATGCTGAGGGAATGAATGTATTAAGCAATATTCATGAGGTGGCTGGACAAAGCGTTCTGCATTTCCATGTGCACCTGATTCCCCGCTATAGTGAGCAGGATGCCTGTGTCATCCGTTTTGACAAGAGCGCACCGCAGGACCTGGATGCAGTTGGCGCACTGCTGAAATAACGTTGTGCTGATGAGCCTAACAAAAGGGCTGTCTTCCCATGCAGTTCTTCCTCGCTTATGACCCATTTAGGAAGCTGTTAAAAAAAGAGAAGGAATAAATCCCTGTAATTCTGGAATTTATTTCTTCTTTTTAGCTTTCTAAACGCTTTTACACCTATATAGGTAAGAACCATCTATGCAGACAGCCTTTCCTATTGTAGTTTGCATTTTAGCTCTTTGTATAAGAGGAAAAGAACGCAAAAATGTGACAGTAAACCGCCATTCCCTATAGTTTCAGTTTTTACAGCACAAGGTCCCTAGCTATACAAGCTGAAAAAGCATGAAGTTTCACGTATGCATATGATAAAATGGCTAATATGCGCTGTGCTTTCTGCTTTCCAATCCCATCGCCGCTGAAATCTTACACTGCCAATCTGCAACATAAGAAAAAAACAGCCCAGCTCCTGCATGCTTCAATATCTGATACAGAATACAAAAAAGACTCCTGCTTTCCTGCATTCACAGGCAAATCGGAGTCTTGTATGCTATAAGAAACAGCAGGCAGCAAAGAGAAATCCTTTTTCAAATACGGTAACATTCGCTTCTTTACCCTATCAGCTGCTTGTTTCGGATTTCATGATCTGCACCTCATATGCACTCTTATACTTATTTTTCATAAAGCTGATAAACTGCTTCTCCTTCGTCATATCCAGAGATTCTGCGATAATCAGCTTTTCTCCATACACATTCTCATCCAGTATGCGTAAGGATGTATTGATTTCATTGTATGTAATCATATAATAAATGGTATCCTCTTTCATCTCCAGTGTTTCCTTCTTACTGGAGGTGTTGACCTCCCCCTTTGCTGTAATCGCATAAATATCGATGATTTTATCCTTGGCGCTGGATTTCTTTCCATCCAGGAAGACGCGATACATCTGCTTTTGATTAACCAGCTCAGGCTGTGACCGGATGAAGAACGAGGTAAAATCCTCATTTAGAATTTGTTCCATGTTTTTATCGAGATAGCTGTTGGTGCGATCATCCAGCTTCGACAGAAACGAAGCAGGGATATCCGTTACATCCGCAAATCGCTCCGGAAGATTTTTTACCCGCACCTTGCGAACACTCTGTATCGGATTCACGTGGTACCGGCTGGCAAGTGTCTCATCATATTGAGCGGTTATGGTAAGCTCGTCTCCGTTTTTCAGCTTTTTTGCAGGCTTCACCTCATAGGTGATAGAATCCATAAATTCCTGAATGCGCTGATTGTAATTCTGGTTACGATTGATGACCCGCACACTGGCGGAGCCATCCTCTCCCCGGTATTCAATGCCTGCATCCTTTGTGACATCCACCTCTACCGTGCGAAAGAACAGCATATAGCAGGTGACATACAGGCTGACCACGATGATCAGCATACTCATGGACGTTATAAATTTATTTTTAACCGCATCCTGACTCGGCGGCTGAAAATGCATCGAATTCATACGGTTCATCCTTTCTGCAATATCCTTGTAATTATACCATGCTTTATCCTGAAATGCTATGTACCCAATCTGAAAATTTCCTTACAAATCGCAGAACATAAAAAACAACGGTTCTCTCTTTCATACACCGCATGGAATTCTTAGAATTCATTTCCAAATACAGCTGACGTATATTGGCTCTGTCATCCTTTTATGATAAACTATAGAAGAAATGGAGTGTTTACCATGTACGATCCTATTGTTGCATATGTCAGACAGCATATCACCGTCACAAAAAACGAACAGGCCGCAAGTGTGCTTCTGCTGCTAGCGGCTTTATGCACCGCAATGTCCGCTTTTTTTGTTGTCACATGTTTTTCATGGTTTCTTGCCGACCTGCAATATATCGCAGAGGAGCATACGACATCCTATCTGTCTACCCTGCTGATGTATGGTATCTGCGCACTGTCCAGCCTTGTATCCATTGTGATTCTGATACAGCATTACCTTATTCAATGGCACAAGCATACGGCACTCATACAACGAAGTCTGTATTGGGGGATTCTTTTCCTGACTATGATTCCCGGCTATATGACATTGATCTATATAGCAGCGTCCGATGCTATCATGGATATCTGTCTGTTTGTGCTGCTTGCCTGTATCCCCTGCTATATAGGCTGTCACTGCCTTCTTATGAAACGAATAACAAGCGAAAGCTATCAGCCTGCAGATTTCCTGCAAAAGCGGTTGCTACGCGCTTTGGGCGGCTTTGTTCTGTCTCTTTTTTTCTTGCAGCTGCTATTGCCAAGCAGTCTGCAGCCATTGCTGTATGCTGTACTGCTCGCTGTTCCTGCTTTCACCCTCACCTGCATGGGATGCCGTTTTCTAACTGCTTACCGGCTGTTTTATCGCAGAAAGGAGGAGTTTGTAGAATTTGAACACATGGTCTATGATGAGGATGCCTTTGCGGATGATGCGGAAAACAAAGAGCGGCTTACCATACAGAACACTGCAGCTGCCGTGCATGCCGCAGAGATTCTGGAGGAATTCGGCTTTGATCATAAAGCAGCACTGGATGCGATTCTTGCGAACAGAAGCATTTCCACCTTTTCCACAGGACGTTATCAGAGTCCGGAACAGCTGCATATTCTCTTGCAGCGGCTGAAGTTTGAAGGTATCCCCTTTCAAGTGGAACGGTTCAACAAAGGGAGCTGGGAACCATATACCGAGAAAGACTATGCGAGCATTCTGCCGGCGAATATCCATAGACGCAGAATCGTACAGGAAGCTGCAGCACAGCATAGACGGCTGTCGGATTTCTCAATTCCCGGTCTTATCATCTGTATGCTGTTTCCAGCCAACCTGTATCGTCCGATCAACTGGATGTCCAAAAACAGCATGGTGATCACCTACCACGCCTTTACCTATTTCAATATACAGACCCTGCTGCACATGCTCTTTGTTACAGTCGTTCTTCTATTCGTCATATGCTCCTCCAGCCTGCAGGCGGAAATCGCACAGCTCACGCAGCAAAAAATCTCCACCCTGTGGCTAATCAGCGGCTTATTTTTCCTTATTGAGCTCTTTCACTTCCCTGTATATATGCGCAAGCTGGAGAAAGCAATTCGGGAATCCGCACATAAAACACACAATTATTTTGTTTATGCATTTCTGTTATATCTGATTTCAACCCTGATAAAAATGATAAGACGAGGCTTTCTGATTGCGCTGTGTCAGCTGTTGATTCTAATCGTATCTGTGGAAGCCGCAAGAGTGTTGCTTCTCTGCCTTCGCTTCCTAAAGTATCGCAAGCTGGAGCAATCGCAGCTACTGGAACAATATGAATATGAGGTCATCGAATCTGCAAAGGAGGTATAGGTAATTCCCTCCTTTTGATGAACAGCATTCTCAAAGCATAAGCAAATATCAAAAAGAAGCTTTTCTACAGACACCAAGAAGCAGACATACGATATTGCGTTTAAGCGATGGCCTTCCCACAAAAGAAAGGCGATGATCTGTTTTCTCTTTTGCAGGGATAAAGGAAAAAGACAGATGATGCAAATGATGTTTACTCCAGCTTGGGCAAAAAAAAGATTTCAAATCTATTGAAAATAACATGAAATCTTTTTTTATACAACTACCCTAAAGTAAGAAAGAGCCATTCCAACCATTTGCTATTTCCAGCATTCTCTATGTTCTATTCGCAAAGGCGATTCTGACATCCTCTGGTACATAGGCAGAAATATCCTGGCCATACTTTACCAGCTCCCGGATGATGGAGCTTGATACATAGGAATATTTCGGAGATGCATACAGCAGCATCGTTTCCACTTCAGGAGCGATTTGCTGATTCACACTGGCGATATCCAGCTCGTATTCATAATCCTTTACACTCCGGACACCGCGCACGATTGCAACCGCCTCGTGCTTTCTGGCAAAATCAACCGTCAATCCGTGATTGCCGGCAACCTCCACATTGGGAAGATGAGCAGTGTTGGTGCGCAGAAATGCCAATCGCTCCTCCATAGAAAAGGTGGCATATTTTTCCGAATTTTCCAGGATGACGACAATCAGCCGGTCAAACAACCTGCTGGAGCGTTCAATGATATCCAGATGTCCCAGTGTTACAGGATCGAAGCTTCCGGGAAAGATAGCTGTTTTCATTCCTTGCACTCCTTTCGATAATACGTGATGCGGGTAATACCATAGGTGACGTCCTTCACCTTGCACAATGCGCCAACGCTATCGGGGAATTCATCCTCCTTCAGGCTTTCACAGACGATATCGCCCTGCGCCCTCACCATATCATGCGTATCGAGATACTGCAGAATATGCAAGATCTGCTGTTTCTTATAGGGCGGGTCCAGATAGACCAGATCAAAGGTTCTTTGTTCCTGTGAAGCCTTGGCCAGCACCTGCCGATAATCCATTTTCCAGATGGTCACCCGTGAGGCAACATCCAGCGTCCTCACATTTTTGCGGATCGTAGATATAGCGGGATAGCTGACATCACAGATAAGGGCATGCTCCATACCGCGGGATATCGCCTCCAAAGACATATTGCCGCTGCCGCCAAACAGATCGAGCATTTCCCCTCCATCGAAATAGGGACCGATACGGGAAAAGATGGCCTCCTTTATTTTATCCGTTGTAGGCCGTGTCGTATTGCCTTCGACCGCGGAAATCACGCGGGATCGAAATTCACCTGCAACAATTCTCATTTTTTTCAACTCCTCATGTATAAAGCAAATGCATAGGGGAAGTATAATAGTGCAGCCGGTAAAACGGCTGTTACCCCCCAATCTTTGTTTCTCCTCTTCCCTTTCTTAAAGAGCCCTTTACCCCTTAGGGCTCTTTTTTATTTATATGGCAGCTGTTTGGCTGCCGCATTGACTGCCACACTGCCCTGTCTTCGTATTCTGGAAATAACAGACTGGGATATGCCGATTGCTGTCATGATGGACAGCAACGAGGATCCCCCGCTGGAAATGAAGAGCAGCGGAACACCGGTCAGTGGAATCAAGCCGCTGACACCGCCGACATTGAGTGCGAAATGAATAAAGATATACATGGCAGTCCCTACCAGAATAATCTTATAGCCCTCACTCTTGGTATGAAAGGCATAATAGAACAGCCGCTGCAAAATGACCACATAGCCAAGCACAACGACCATAAGCCCGAAAATCCCCAGCTCCTCAACGATGATCGACAGGATAAAGTCATTATCCGACTGTGTCAGATAGCCGTATTTCTGAATGGAATTGCCCAGGCCGACTCCCGTAAATCCGCTGCGGGCAAAGCCATATAGACCGTTGATCAGCTGATACCCGTTGTTATGCGGATCCGTAAACGGATTCAGGGCATTTTCAATACGGACAGCAACGTGCTGCAAGGGGCCAATACCGTTCAGGAAATTGATCACCGGCTCACTCATGATAAATACGATGCTGATACATCCGACAATCAGCCCGAGCCGCACCCATCGCTGCTGCTTGCGCAAACTGATATGCGAGGGAATCAAAAAGCAGATGGCACATAGCAGAATCAGGACAAAAAGAGTACCCAAATCCTTTTGCAGTAGGATGGCAGCCGCAATCACCATAAAGAAATATACCGGAATACGGACAATCGTCCAAAACTTAAACTTGCGTCTTCGAGCCGTCAGCTCAACAAATACTGCCATCACCACAACCATATAAACCTTTGCGAACTCGGAGGGCTGAATCGTCATTTCACCCAAACCAGGTATCGGAATACGAATCCATGCCTTACTTCCCAGCACATCCTGAAACAGCTGTGTGGAAAACAACGCGATGATGATGCCGATTCCAAAGATAGGAAACAGCTTCTGTGCACGCTTCATTGTAAAATTGTTCGCAAAGAAGGTCATCAGCGCATAGGATACAATGATAAAAAACAGCTGCTTAGCCAGAACCTTTGGTATGATATAGGGATCCTTTGTCGTATTTCCGACATTGGTGGATACGATCATCAGAGTACCGAACAGGATTAGAATCAACACGGCAAACTGCATTAGAAAATCAAATTTTTTCGGCATCTTCAACGTTAAGACTACATTTTTTATCCGCATGCGCATTCCTCCCTTTTTCATTTCTCATGTATCTTTTATGATATCATAGATTCCATGTTTTTTCACAATAATTTCGCAAAACACTTCCATTCTCAGAGAAAAGCGTTTAAAATAGTATCGTAAGAAAAGGAGTTTGCATATGAGTTTGAACTATGATGATATTGTAAAAGATACAGATGCAATCGTTCGTACGAAAAGTGAACCTGTCACGCTTCCCCTCTGTGCTGAGGATGAAACGCTGCTGCAGGACATGCTGACCTATGTCAGGGACTCACAGGATGCAGAAATTGCAGAGAAAGAGAATCTTCGTCCTGCAGTGGGAATCGCTGCCATACAGCTTGGCGTTCCAAAAAGAATGCTGGCTGTGGTTGTCCCCAATGAGGAGGGGGTTGATGAATATGCACTTGTCAATCCGCGAATCATATCCGAATCCGTGCAGCGCGCCTATCTGAAAAACGGAGAGGGCTGCCTGTCTGTTGAGAATGAGCATGAGGGAATCGTGCCCAGAGCTGCGCGAATCACCGTGAAGGGATATGATCTGCTCCAGAAGCAGGAAATCACGATCAAGGCTAAAAATTATCTGGCCATTGTCCTTCAGCATGAAATCGATCATTTTTCAGGAACGTTGTTTTATGACCGCATAAACAAACAGGATCCATGGCGGGAGGATCCAACAGCAATCGTCATTGAATAATGCTCAGAAATGAGCATTTTCTTATGGCTGAACGGCGCCGTCAGCAAAAGACATGCGCTTACATAGGAAAATTAGCGGCAAAACACGTTTATTTTTTTCAAAGTATGCTATAATAGTAAAAGATATCAGGTGCAGATTCAACTTTGGTATGTAAGAAAGGAGTTATTTATGAATAACAATCATCGAAATAATCGTAACACTGCACCGAGAAACAATCAGGAGACTACAAAGAACAGTTATAATAAAATCAATACGGAACGCGGAGATACTCTCATCTATGCTATGGGAGGACTGGGCGAAGTCGGTAAAAATATGTACTGCTTTGAACACGAGAATGAGATACTGATTATCGATTCTGGTGTTCGTTTTCCTGAGGAAAACCTTCTCGGTGTAGACTATGTCATTCCGGATTACAACTATCTGGTAAAAAACAACCGTAAACGAAAGGTTCTGATCATCACCCATGGTCATGAGGATCACATCGGCGGTATTCCGTTTTTATTGAAAAGCGTGGATATCGAGGCAATTTATGCCCCTGCCTTTGCCGTGGCACTGATCAACAAGAAGCTGGAGGAGCGCAGAATGCTGCGCAGTGTGAAAATCATTGAAATCAATGATCGCAGTTCTGTTAAGATGCAGCATTTCACCTGCGGATTCTTCAATACGACACATTCCATTCCCGATTCTCTGGGAATTCTGATCAATACACCGAACGGACGCATTGTCCATACCGGTGATTTCAAATTTGACCTGACTCCGGTCGGAACCAATTCCGATTATCAGGTCATGGCGTATATGGGACAGATCGGTGTCGATCTGCTGCTGAGTGATTCCACCAATTCCGGTGTGGAGGATTTCTCCATTTCCGAGAAAAAGGTGGCAGCGGAAATTCTCGATACGATGAAAAAAACAAGCGGACGTCTCATCGTGGCGACCTTTGCTTCCAATGTATACCGTGTATCCCAGATTCTGGAGGCTGCGGTAGCCTGCGGCAGAAAGGTGATCATTTTCGGGCGAAGTATGGAAAATGTCGTGACGATTGGACGCAAGATGGGGAAAATCAAGGTTGGCGAACAGCATTTTCTAAGTCCGGATCAGCTGTCCCGCACACCGGCTAACAAAACCTGTATCGTATGTACCGGAAGTCAGGGGGAGCCGCTGGCTGCCCTGTCCCGCATTGCGAATGGAACCCACCGCTATATCAAACTGATTCCAGGAGATACGGTTGTCTTCTCCTCCAGTCCGATTCCGGGTAATGGAGCAAGCGTCAACCAGGTGGTCAACAAGCTGTTTCGTGCCGGTGCCAACGTACTGACAAAATCCATCCTGAGCAATCTGCATACAACAGGACATGCCTCTCAGGAGGAACAAAAGCTGATGCTGCAGCTGATCAAGCCGAAGTATTTCATGCCGATTCACGGGGAATACAAAATGCTGGTACAGCATAAGGAAACCGGAAAGGAAACCGGTCTGGCGGACGATCACATCTTCACCTGTGCCAACGGTGATGTACTGATTCTGCGGAATCATCAGGTGTTTGAAAGCAGCTGGCGGATTCAGGCGGATGATATATATGTTGATGGCAACGACATCAGCGGTGTATCCACTGCCGTCTTAAAGGATCGTACCATTCTGGCAGACAACGGTCTGGTTGCGGCCATCATCGCCATAGATTCCAAGGAAAACAAGGTGCTGTGCAAACCGGTCATCGTTTCCCGGGGCTTTGTCTTCATCAAGGATTCGCAGGGGCTGCTGCGTGAAGCAGAGCAAATCGTATATGCGGCTTTAAATGAGAAAATGAAGGAACGCACCACCTTCTCCGAGCTGAAGAACTGTGTACGCTCCACGCTGGAGCCGTTCCTCTATAACAAGACGCATCGTAATCCGATCGTCATCCCGGTCATCATCAATTCCAAGACGGCAATGGCTGCCATGGCACAGGCCAGAGCTGCCAGAGCAACCAAACGTCCGGCGAAAAAGAAGGAACCGCAGAACGCACAATCCTAGACAGTCAAACGACTGTCTTTTCTTATGGCAATACACCGCATTTTATGATAAAATAGTAAAGAATATGAGGTGTCAGCAATGGTAAAAAAACTACTTAAAATCGTTTCTGTCCTGATACTTCTTGCTCTGATCGTCGCCGGAGTCTTCTTCTACTCCATCTATATTTCCGTAGACCGCGTAAACCTCTCCTATCAGACGATTTCCTCCAGCAAGATACCAGAAGATATGAATGATTTGAAAATCGCATTCATCAGCGATATCAAATACAATGAATACATGAACAAAGAGCGCCTTACCAGTATGATCAGCAAGCTGAATACAACCGGTGCGGATGTTGTGATCTTCGGCGGTGATATGTTCTCTGAGCCGCAGACAAAGGCCCCGGATTCTCAGATGAGCAAGGATCTCACAGCGATTCTCAAAAGCATAGATGCCCCTCTTGGCAAGTTTGCCGTTCTCGGTGATGAGGATCTGGCGAATGACAAGACCAAGAAGATCGTTTCTCAGATTTTATACGACAGCGATTTTGAAATATTGAGCGATACCAGCATACGACTCAGAAATCAGGGAGATTCCAGCATATCCCTGATTGGATTAAACAATATGCTGAACGGTGACCCGCAGCCGGACAAGGCTATGAAAAAGGTCAGTGAGGATGAGTTCAATATTTTGGTGACGCACTGTCCGGACATTGTGAAAACAAGCGGAATCAATACGCAATATCTCAATTTGATCGTCGCAGGACATTCCTTGGGCGGACAGATCTATCTGCCGCTGCTGGGTCCGTTGCATACCATGGAGGGAGCTGCAACCTATAATCACGGCTCCTATGATATCAATGGTACCAGCCTGTATGTATCCAATGGGCTTGGAACCAAGGATATTGACATGCGTCTTCTGGCGCCTCCACAGATTCTTGTATTTCGTCTTCAGCATGAAGCTGTAAAGTGAAAATAAAAACTGGCATTTGTCAGTTTTTTTATGCATATTCAGAGTTCAAAGGCTGTATAAAAAAGGATGACCTCTGTTACAAGTGTCATCCTTTCTATTTCCTGTTATGTTTCTATAAGGGATTCTATGAACGAAGCTGTGCGTGTAATTCCTTTTCCAGTGTTTCCAGAATCCTGTTATGAATATCATTGATATCCGCATCCTTCAGTGTACGCTGCGCTGATTGGAAAACAATGCGCAATGCAATTGATTTGCTTCCCTTCTCTACATGCTCTCCGGTGTACACATCGAATACTTCCACATTCTGAATAATATTCTCTTTATCCAGCTTTCCGTTTTTCTTGATGCTGCTAATGATATCCGCTACCTTTACATCCTCGTTCACGACAAACGCAAGGTCGCGACTGATGGATGGATATTTACTGACCTCGGTGAATTTCACCTTCCCCGGCTTGTTCTTCAGCAGAACCTCCAGATTGATTTCCAGAGCAAGTGTTTCTGCTATATCATAGGCCTGTGCCATCTTCGGATGAATCTGTCCGATTAGTCCAAGCAGCTCTCTACCCAGATATACCTCTGCACTGCGATATGGATGAAAATGCTCAACATCGGTATGATTTTCCTTAAATACTACACGGCTGCCCTGATAGCCTATACTCTCAAGAAGTGCCTCGACCAGACCCTTGACTGTATAGAAATCCACCTCCATGCGAAATTTCTGCCAGCGGTTTTCCTGCAGAGCACCGCTTGCTGCCACTGCAAGACGTTCCTCCACGTGTCCCTTTCCATAGACATTGCTGATTTCAAACAATGCAATATCCTTGATGGAACGCGCCTGATTGTAAGCCACACACTCCAGCAGACTCGGCAAAATGGAATCCCGTACATATTTATGCTCCTCACTCATAGGCGCTGCCAGCTCGACAATATCCTTATGCGGCATGACAGCATCCTCGATTTCCTTTTTTCCAACCAGAGAATAGGTAACAGCTTCATTGTAGCCCAGATCAGAAAGCATATTTCTATATTTTCTGCGCAGCTGCTGGCGTCTGTTCAATGCTCCGACAGTGGAAGGCATCTTCGGCATTGTGCTTGGCAGACGATCATACCCCAGAATGCGGATAATTTCCTCTGCGATATCAGCCTCGATTGCCAGATCCATTCGATAGCTTGGAATTTTCACATGAATATCCGAATGGTTAACAGACGGCTCCAGGTGCAGATCATCCAGCACCTTCATAACCTCTTCCTGCTGGAAATCTGTACCAAGAAGAACGTTGATACGATCCAGATTCACATCAAATTCCACCGGTGTATAGTTGTTGCTGCCATACTGCTTGGTTTCTTCCAGCCCACTTGCATCTGCATATTCCATCAGCAGCTGCACTGCACGATCCACTGCCTTGAAGGTAGCCATTGGTTCAATGCCCTTCTGATAGCGTACACTAGCATCCGTTCCAAGATTCAAACGGCGGCTGGTGTTCCGAATGGATACATGATGGAAAATTGCTGCCTCGATAATAATACCCTTTGTCGTTTCCTCGATTTTAGAGTCATCGCCTCCCATGATACCGGCAATACCAATCGGTTTCCCCTCTGTCGTAATGACAATATCATCCTCTTCAATCTGATAGCTTTCCCCATCCAATGCTGTATAGGCAAATCGCTGCTGATCCTTTACCGTGATTTCCTGTGCCGGAATCGCATCAATATCATAGAAATGCAGTGGCTGGCCTGTTTCCAGCATAACGATATTACTGATATCGACCACATTGTTGATCGACTTCATACCGGCTGCCATTAACAGCTCCTGCATCCATTTTGGCGAAGGCTTAATGGTTACGGAATTGATAACCTTTCCCAAAAAGAGCGGACATTTCTCAGTTTCACTGCGGACGATCAGCTTACTTGCTCCCCCCACATTGGCTGCCCCTGCTACATAGGGGATGTTCACTTCCTTGTGCAGAATGGCACCAGTTTCCAGTGCCATGGACCACGCTGCCATACAGTCGTTACGATTCGGCGTCAGTCCTACATCCAGAATTTCATCATCCAGACCAAGGTATCCCAGCGGGTTTTCATCTCCTACCGGTGCCGCTTCATCCAGCACCTCAATTCCATTCTTGCTCTCCTCGCTCAGCTGATGCGGATCAACGCCAAGCTCCAGCAAGGAACAGATCATGCCGTTGGACTCCTGTCCGCGGATAACACCTGCTTTGATGTCACCACCCAAAAGCTTGGCTCCGACACGAGCCACAATCACCTTTTGTCCGGCCGCTACATTGGGTGCACCGCATACGATTTGTTCAATTTTATCCCCAAGGTCAACCTGACATACATGCAGGTGATCGGAGTCCGGATGATCCTCACAGCTTATCACCTTGCCGATGACCAGATTGCTCCCCTGACTCATTTTTTCAATGCCCTCTACCTCAAGACCGGCAGAAGTAATCTTATCCGCAATTTCCTCAATACGCATATCGGATAAGTCCATATACTGGCTTAACCATTTCTTACTTATATTCATATCAGATCCTCCTACTCAAACCGGTTGAATGTCTTCAAGAAACGAATGTCATTCGTATAGAAATTACGGATATCCGTAATTCCGTATTTCAGCATCGCCACACGTTCAATCCCGATACCAAACGCAAAGCCGCTCAGCTTTTCCGCATCATAGCCTGCCATCGTCAGGACATTGGGATGCACCATACCGGCACCCAGAATTTCAATCCAGCCAGTCCCCTTGCAGACAGGGCAGCCCTTACCGCCGCATACATGACAGCTGACGTCAACCTCAACGCTTGGCTCTGTAAACTGGAAATAGCTTGGGCGGAAACGAATCACACGTTCCTCTCCAAACATCTTCTGCGCCAAAAACTGCAGCGTTCCCTTTAAATCAGACAGGGTGATGTGTTCTCCAACAACCAGCCCCTCGCACTGCATAAACTGGTGGGAATGTGTTGCATCGTCATCATCCCGGCGATATACCTTCCCCGGGCAGATGACCTTGATCAGCTCCTTGCCTTCCTGGGCAAATTTTTCCAGCTGACGTGTCTGAATCGCTGTTGTATGTGTACGCAGCAGCTCTTCTGCATTGATGTAGAAGGTGTCCTGCATATCCCGAGCCGGATGATCCTTTGGTATATTGGCACGTTCAAAGTTATAAAGATCCATCTCCACTTCCGGGCCTTCCTCTACCGTGTAGCCCAAACCGATGAATAAATCCTCCATTTCCTGCTGGACGATCATGAGCGGATGTGCATTTCCCAGATTCGGCTTCTGACCGGAAAGGGTGATATCGATTTTTTCTTCTTCGATTTTCTTTTCCATCTCCGCGACTTCCAAAACTGCCCTACGCTCTTCAATCGCATTCGCAAACAGGGTTTTAACCTCGTTCACCTGCTGTCCAAACGCCGGACGCTCTTCCTTTGGTAAATCCTTCATGGATTTCATCACTTCCTGAATCGGACCCTTTTTACCAAGGTACAGCACACGCAGCTGCTGTAGCTGGGCAAGGTCTTCACATGCTTCAATCCGGGTAAGACCTTCTTCTTTGATACTCGTTAGCTTTTCCATATTCAACTTCCTTTCTGCTTATAAAAAAAGCCACAAGACACAGGAACCCTTGCGGGCGGTACCATCCTGTTTCGTCATGCGACACACTTACTTTCTGTCATGGATAACCGTCATGGAACGGGGGTGTATTAAACCCACTCACAGGTGAATTCATAAGGGCCTGCAGTGTGCCGACTCTCAGTGCGTCATCAGCTCTCCCTGTCCTGCGGTGTCCAAATTACTACTCCTGCTCAACGTTTTCTTTTATTATTATACAGAACTTGCACTTTGTTTACAAGTCTGATTTTTATTTTGTTCTGCTGCAACCGATTTCTATTGCAGATACTGCTTCAGCTCCCGGGTCTTTGACAGACTATATATAGCCAACATCTTCTAAAGCTTTTTATCAAAGGCTTTTTTTATGATTATTTTGTCAAATATTTCGTTTTATTATATGGTAATTATTGGTAATTTGTGATATAATT
>NZ_JANGCA010000073.1:0-15659 GCF_024463855.1 Clostridium sp. DFI.1.208
ATATATATTAAAAAATATTTATATAATATACTCTTAACTACAACGATAGTGAGCGATTAATGAAGTGATTTCTGATAGGAATAAAAAATAGCATCAACCAAATTTCCTTAGGTTGATGCCATTGGCCCGAATACAGCCTAATTATTATATACTATAAATATGAAAATAAGAAGATTTGTTTCTTTTTTCTTTTCCTTATGTGGTTAAGGTGGTAAAATATAGACGAATATGAATGAGGTGAAGCTATGAATATCAACTGGATCTGGTATCTGGGGCTGGGGTATCTGCTGGGTTCTATCCCGTTTGCCCTCGTCATCGGAAAGCTTTTCTATAAGACAGACGTCCGCAATTTCGGAAGCGGCAATCTGGGTGGTACCAATGCAGGACGTGTGTTAGGAAAAAAAGCCGGAATTTCAGTCATTGTCTGTGATGTATTGAAGGTTGTGGTCGCTGTCGGTGTCGTTTCCTGCTTCGATCTGGAAGCGAGCATATGGGCAGGCTTTGCGGCTGCGTTCGGTCACTGCTATCCGGTATTTGCGGGATTTCGCGGCGGAAAAGCAGTTGCGACGATGTTTGGATTTCTGTTATCGACATCTATCTTTACCTTCCAGAGTGCGTGGTATCTGATTGTGCCGTTCGCAGTATTTCTGGTGGTGCTGTACGCAGGAAAGATGGTATCACTGGCCAGCATGTGTGCTGCGCTTACCAGCAGTATCTATATCACTTATATGCAGCTGCACATAAGTGTGGAGATTGTCGCTGCCAGCTGGCTGCTGACAATTCTGGTGATTTACCGTCACCGAGCAAATATCGTAAAGATCAAAAACGGTACGGAAAACAAAATATCCTGGCTGTGATGAAAACAGGAAAAAGTGCAGACTGACATATGCGCCGCTGCACTTCTTTTTTTTGCTTATCTGTATATATCTCATACTATTTCTTCATGGTTAAGACGATAGCACATCCAGCATATGTTACACAATATCCACACCCCTATGTCCTGACAGCGTCAGACATCCACACCGTATTTCACAATCAGCTCACGCTGAAGCTTTGCGGATATACCTTGCAGCTTTCGCATTTTGGCATCATAGCGTTCACAATCCTGCAGATGAAGCTCCTTGGTAAATGTATCATATGGAAGCTGTCCCAGAAAGCTCTTTTCTTCTAAATCATAAAAGGCCGCATACCATGTATCTATCTGTATGTCCGTTCCACTTACCGGATCCTTCATCCCAAAGGGTGCCTCCGGTTTGATTGGCAGCAGACTGTCTACGGTGGAGGTTATCGTGTATACACCAAAGAATCCATTCTCCTTCTGATAGATACGTGGTGCTGCATAATAAACATCCTGCTTCTGATGATTATGCAGCCATGCACCGAAATCCTCCTGCATCTCCGCATGATCCTGCGGTTCAAACCACAATGGATGCATAGCGGAAAAGAAACAGCCCTCCGCATGCTCCTTTAGAAAGGAGTCCAGACACTCGTCACTGAACGTGATAAGGCGCGGCTTACTGTCTGGAATGCTTCGCAGCTCCTGCATTTCCCCATCCTGTTCAAAGGCACTCGTTTTCCAGCATTTACATAAATGCTGAATCAGAGCATAAAAGGCTTCGATTTCCTGATGACAGGTTGGCAGCAGCAGATACAGCTCCACCTCATACGGCTGCTTCCAGACCACCTGTATTCCTCTTGCGATACACGCAGGGTCATACAGAATAAAATCATCTGCTGCTTCTGTTTCCAGTGGCTGCATGCGCCAGGCACTGTCCATGACACCGACCTGCAGTCCGGTTTCCAGAAAATCGTGCATGCTCAGCTTCTTCTTGAAAATCCCTCTATTTACAATTTTAATATCTACACTCATGATGCAATACCTCCATAGATGTCTCTTCCAAGCGCCTGCAGTTGTTTGCGGTTATTGATTCGGTAGACGCCTTTTTCACACTTGCACAGCAGTCCCTGCTCACAAAACTGTGCCAGACAACGCTGCAGCTGCCGATAGCTGCAGCCAATCAGACTGCTAACCTCGCCATGATCCTCCTTGAATTCCTCCTGTTCACACACGGCCATCAAATAAGATGCCAGACGATTTTCTACCGGATAGGAAAGCGAGATGGATGCGTTGCGATTACTGTTTTTCAGCTTTTCCGACAGCTCGGATACCAGATATTGCAGGAAGCGGACATCCTGCCGCAATGACCGTTCACAGCGTACCAGCGGCAGCTGCAGTACAATCACCTCACACAGTGCCTCCACTTCATTCAGCACAGGCATCTGCTTCCACAGCTCCACCTCGCCAAGGATGCTGAGCGGATACAGGAAGGAATGCAGTATCGTTTGTCCATTTGCGCTGATATAGCTGGTTTTTGCCTTTCCCTTTACCAGAAACAAAAGATGCTGCAGCTTTGCATCCGCATGCAGAAGAATATCCCGCCGTTTGTATATCTTTAATTCCAGCATGGATTGATGCTGTTCCTCCAGAATCTGATCAAGTCCGTATTTCCGTATATAAGCAGCTGCCGTTTTTTCCATCATCATTCTCCATCCGTTTTAGAAAGGGAATACGCATCCTGTATCGCCTTCCCCTTTTGCATATTTACTTTCTATCCTCATTATGACATATGTCCTATGCGTGTTCAAGAAAAATCCGTATTCTTATATACGAGGTGATTATATGGCAATTCGTATGGCTATACTCAGTGGAATCGTAGTCAGTGTTATGATGGTGTTTAACGGACGGCTCTCAGATGCTACAGGGCTGTATACTGCAACGGCACTGATTCATGCCAGTGGGTTATTGACGATGTGTATCGTTTTAAAAGTAAAGCACATCTCTCTTCGTAAGCTCCCTCGTGCCTCCTGGTTATTGTATATGGGAGGTGTGATTGGAGTATTTACTGTTTTCTTTAACAATCTGACCATCACCGTTCTGGGCGCATCCCTTGTAAGCGCACTGGGATTGTGCGGCCAGATTCTAACATCGCTCGTACTGGAACAGAGCCAGGCGTTCGGCGTACAAAAGCAGAAGCTGCAGCCGATGAAGCTGGTAGCCCTGTTCATCATCTTAGTGGGAATTGGAGTGATGCTGGAATGAGTACTCTGTTTTCGGTAATGCTTGCACTGCTGGCCGGGGTCAGTATCGTAATCAGCCGCAGTATAAATGCCCTGCTCGCAGAAAAAATCGGCGCCCTGTCCGGCAGCTTTTTCAATTATGCAACAGGGCTTATAGCAAGTGTAGTATTCCTGCTGCTGTTTGGCTTATCCACGCTCTCCTCTGTTTCACTCTTACAGGATAGCGGGAATATGATACTGCTGCTAGGCGGGGTGATTGGTGTAATCAATATTATTTTGCTGAATCGTATCGTATCCTTGATTCCTCCGCTGCAGCTGACGCTGATCGTGTTCACTGCACAGCTGGCAAGCGGTATGCTGCTGGATTATTTTCTGCTGGACCTGTTTTCCATACGCAAGCTGATTGGCTGCAGCATTGTGATAATCGGCTTGCTGATTCACACCTATGCACAAGGGAAACCGGCAGCCTGAGTCTTCACAGTCTCATAGGGGAACAAGCGCTTCCCTCTTTGTTTCTGATCATAATGAAAGCTGCTTCCAATATGACAGGTGATAAAAAGAAATACTGCAGCGCATACAACCATCATAAAAAGAAATCTTATCTATGTTTCCATATCGGAATACAGAGAAAGATTTCTTTTTTCATGTCTGCAGCAAATCAGCCGTATCAATACGAGAAGCGAAAAGAATGATCAAGCAAATGCATTTTCACACCTGTGTTTGCAGAAGCAGCTGACATAGCATGGATTCAAAGGTACATCATTGCAAGCAGTATCAGAAGAACAACAACTACGAGTACACCTCCGCCGATGATATAGCTACTGTATGTTTTGTGTAAATCCTGTTGTTTGGAAACCCATGTTTTGTTCAAATCCTTTGTTTCCTTTGAAATTTGAGACATACGTCCACCTTCCTTCCAGTTGCTTTTCATGCCTGTTACAATACATCAACAAAGTCGAATTGCTGCAGTAGAACGTAAATACGAAGTGTGGAAATTTTGTATAGCAAGATCATTACATACCGGGACTGCGGTCTTTTTCAGCTCCTGCATATAACCTTTATGCACACGCTGCACAGGTTCTGCTAGTCAGCACATAGCCTCCTGCATGCAAAGCAGCAGCCTTCTCTATATCTTATATATAGCACATTTTTCATAAAAATACAATGATAAGTGGTCTTACACTGTTATTCCTGTACATACTGCAGGTCTTATGGTGCAGCACATTCCTACTTGGAAACGGTATACTGCAGCATGCAGTCGTGTTTTACCATATACCAAAGAGGTTTGAACACCATGATGGAGCTAAAAATTTTCTGCTATGTATGCGCATAAGATGCAATCTGCTGTATAAATTATGAAAATATTTTGAGCTGTGAAGCCCAAGTGCTATAAGAAAAAGAAAGCACACTGTTGTGAAAGAACATGTCCTCGCTGAACCATTTGTTCTGAAAAGAACCTGCCGCTCAGACAGGTCCTTCCCTTTTATGCTATCATCGGCAAATGCATAGAATGCTGTATGCTTTACAGAATCTTTGTTGTCCATTCCTCCAGATTCCAAACCTCATCGACGATATCTTCATAAAAATCCGGATTATGAGACACCAGCAGAATCGTTCCCTTGTAAGCCTTTAATGCCCGCTTCAATTCCTCCTTGGCATCCACATCCAGATGGTTGGTCGGCTCATCCAGAATCAGAATCATCGGATTTTCCAGCAGCAGCTTGCATAGCAGCACCTTGGAACGCTGTCCTCCACTCAGCATGGTAACATCCTTTTCCAAGCCGATATCCAGCAATCCCAGTCCCTGTGCAACCTCCTGTATTCTGGCATCTATCATATAAAAACCGCTATGCTCCAGAATATCCTGAATTTCTCCAACATCCTGCAGAAGCTCATTCATCCGCTCCTCACTGCAGTCTCCCATCTCTTCGTATTTCTGCAGCATTTCCGCCTCCAGCTCAAACAGGTGGGAAAAGGCGTCCTGCAGCACCTCACGAATGGTCTTTCCCTTTTCCAGAACCGTATGCTGATCCAGATAACCGCGGGTGATTCTGCGGCACCAGGCAACACGCCCTTCCTCTGGAACCAGCTTTCCTGTCAGTATATTCAGAAAGGTTGATTTCCCTTCCCCGTTGGCTCCGACAAGACCAACATGCTCACCGCTCAACAGGCGAAAGGATACATTCTCCAGAATCTGTCTTCCGCCGAAGCTGTGCGATACATTTTCTACCGTAACAATACTCATACCTACCTCCACAATGCTTACCCTGACAAGTATACCATGTGCACCATTCGTATGCAATCTTGCTTTCCGTTTGTAGTTTTATAAATTGTCCAACATACAGATGAATCATAAAAGAAGCAAGCATACAGACGATTCCTAGGAGAAGGCATGTATATGCGGATTTAAGCATGTACCTGAAGTGCTTTGTGAGACGAATACAAAAAAAGGATAAGCACGCTAAAAGCAAGGCTCATCCATTCTAGGATACAACACTCATCCTACTATATACTACTCCATAACACTCCATGTGCATGGATATCCTGCTGTTCAACCAATACACCAGGTCACACTCATGCGGGGGTAAGATATTGTACAGGATACTCCAGATGATAAAATCTCTGTGTATCATTCATTTCATCCACAACCGTGATCACACTGCATAGAACATAGCCCTGATCAGCTTCTATTCGGATGGAAGCTTCTTTTCCTTTGTTTAATTTACCATATAAATCCGCATTTTCTATCTTTAAATTCCCCTTTGCATCTATCCACATATATTTACCACCCTCAAAGTTGCCGCTGAAATACATAAGATTATCACTCAGCTGCGAGGAAAATTCAATATGCTCTGGCACAGTATCTATGATTTTACGCTTTTTCGTCTTTAGATCCAGTATGTAATTTGCATCCTCTGATTTCTTATACAGAATAACATTCTCAAGAAGGTAGCCACGGACAGATTCATCTTTTGCTACTGTATGTGTTTTCCATTTCCCATTTATCAGATAATGCAAGACCTGCTTATCCGGACATACTTCCTGAAAAAGGATTGTTCCGGAAGGCTGCACATACATCTCAGTTGTCCCCAGATAGCTTCCTTCCTTCTGACTCCAGTTATGATATCCAGCATACGGAGCATGAAACGAAAAAAGTGTTTTTTCGCTATCGTTTTCCCTGCTTATCATCTTCTGACGAAGTTCATATTGCTCCTGTTTGCCCGTCACTGCTTTTACATCACATAAAAAATAATAAAGAATACCCTGATTTACTGTGAATCTAGGACGAAATTCAGAATAATTGTCATTTGTAATCGTATGCAGTACTTCCTGCTTACCGTCTTTTTCCTTCATTATTTTAACTGTGCCTGGTTCCTCTTCCTCTAAATCAAGGACAGCATAATAACTAGCATTTTCAAATTCGATATAATCGACCACCCATACCTTTTCTTTGAATTCCTTTTTTAACATCAATTCCTCTGTCTTAAAATCATAGCTATAAATTTTTCTTGCATAATGCCATCCACCGGCTACACTCTTACCATAATACGGATTATATAATATGATAATATATGCTTTTTGATTCCCGACAATATATTGCTTATACTCCCCTTTCGCAAGTGATATGTGTTCAATTTCTGTAATTGTTGTCTCTTTTAATTGCATAGGATTTTCAATATGTAACTGCTTATCCTGATAAGCAAATGGAGACTCTGTCTGCATTTCTGTGTCTTTCTTTGAACATGAGGACATTATTATAAACAACAAGAGCGTGCATACAAACAGCTTTTTCTTACCAAATATAGCAATCACCCGCCTTCTTAATAGATACCTTATGCGTTCCATAAAGCATCCTGTTATATCTGTTGGAAGCATGACCCCAAGCCTGCGCATACGGTTTCCGGCATTCATAGCCTTCGGGTATTTCACCCGTATGTTCTTCTGCTTGTAATGACATCCACATGCTGCTGAATAGAATTATAGAAACAACCGGTTCTCGGATGTTCAGTATACATTCTCTTCTGCTTCTTTTGTGCTCCCCTTTGTGATCAGTTTCGGAAAGAAAATCATACGCATCCCTCCCTGTCTTAACACACTATACCATATTCCTTTGATAAAAACACGATTTTGAACAAGTTTAAGACGTATGAAACGCCAATAATTGAAAGGGGTTACTTAAACCTCAACATTAACATAAATCAGTTTCTTCCAACAGTCGCTTACGTTATCACTTTCCTTTTCGTCCCTTTTTTATAATCTCTACGTGAATTCTGATAACTGCAGTTCTTCACATGCGGAAAGAACAGTGTAAACAGCGCAGAAGAATATCACTGAAAACGTCTGTATTGTCCGATATGTCATTTAAAACTGTGTGCTCCAAGGCAGATATGAATTCGTGGAAGCTGTATCTCCTGCTGTAAATCTGATAAAAATTCCTTTTACATAGTTTTCTTGAGATTCCATATACTAAAAGACAGAGCAGTTTAGAAATATTTAAGAAAGAAATACGACAAAATTACAAAAGCGTAAGGCCCAAAGTCATGAGGATTTGCTATAATATACATATACGAGGTGATTTCATGCACAGCAATGACGACAAACGAGAATGGATCGATCCTGCACAGGGTCTCAGCGATTCTCAGGTTCAGCAACGTATTGATGCAGGCTGTATCAATACACAAGATGAGCGCATTACCAAAAGCTATGAGGAAATATTTCGGGACAATGTATTGACCCTGTTTAATCTGATCAATGCCATTTTGGCTGGTCTGATCATATTTATCGGCTCCTTTAAGAATTTGCTCTTTCTGGGGGTTGTGGTTTCCAATCTGGTCATCGGTATCTTTCAGGAAATTCGGGCAAAGCGTGTTCTGGATAAGCTTTCTTTGATTACACAGCCCTATCTCAAGGTACTGCGCAACGGCAAGGAAATCGAGCTGCATATGGATGATATCGTTCTGGATGACATTCTGTGTTTATCCACAGGCTCTCAGGTATGTGCCGACGCCCTGGTCGTAGAGGGGCGTTTGGAGGTGAACGAATCACTCGTTACCGGCGAATCGGATATCATCGTCAAGCATAAGCACGATACTCTGTATTCAGGCAGCTTTGTTGTCAGTGGACAAGCAAAGGTTCAGGTGGAGCATGTGGGCAAGGATAATTATGCCGCCACGATTATGAAGGATGCAAAAACCTTCAAAAAGCATAAATCCCAGCTGCGCGATTCCATTAACTTCATAATTAAGACGATTGGTATCATTATCATTCCTGTTGGCATCCTGCTGTTTTCCAAGCAGTTTTTTCTAACAGAGAGTACTCTGCCGCAGGCAATCGTATCTACAGTTGCGGCATTGCTGGGGATGATTCCGGAGGGTCTTGTTTTACTGACGAGTGTTGCGCTTGCTGTAGGCTCCATCAATCTTGCAAAGCGCAAAACGCTGGTGCAGGAGCTGTACTGCATCGAAACACTGGCACGTGTGGATACCCTTTGTTTGGATAAGACAGGAACCATCACGGAAGGCAATATGCAGGTGGAGCGCATTGTGCCATTGCAAAGCAGTGAAGACGAAATTCTTCTCATTCTGGCGAATATGATGGATGCCCTGCAGGATGACAATGCAACCGCGCAGGCGATTCGCAAGCATACTCCGCAGGAGTACGAGTCGTTTTCCGTATTACATACGCTTCCCTTCTCGAGTGCAAGAAAGCTGAGCGCTGTAAGCTTTGAAAATCGCGGCACCTATATCATGGGAGCCTATGAATTTGTCAACGGCAGTGAAAATGCAGAGCTGCAGGCTGAAATTGATAAGCAGGCTAGTCTTGGAAACCGTGTGCTGGTACTGGCGCACAGTGATGAAAGCATGAAGCAGGAGCCATCCAGAAGCAATACAATCATCGCTTTGCTGCTGCTCAGCGATCCGATTCGTAAGGAGGCGCCGCAAACCCTGGACTACTTTCTGTCACAGGGCGTT
Source organism: Clostridium sp. DFI.1.208 (assembly GCF_024463855.1). NCBI lineage: Bacteria > Bacillati > Bacillota > Clostridia > Eubacteriales > Clostridiaceae > Clostridium > Clostridium sp. DFI.1.208. The sequence goes on from NZ_JANGCA010000073.1 coordinate 9,051, forward strand.
GATGTCAAGGTCATCAGTGGTGATGATCCGCGCACTGTTCATGAAATTGCGCATAAGGCAAATCTAAAAAATTATGAGCGCTATGTGGACGCCAGCACCTTAAAGGATGAGGATATCCCGGAGGCAGTGAAAGCCTATACCGTATTCGGGCGCGTTTCGCCAATGCAGAAAAAGCTGATGATTCGTGCTTTGAAGGAACAAGGACATATAACAGCAATGATCGGAGACGGAGTAAATGATGTTATGGCATTGAAGGAAGCGGATTGCAGTATCTCCGTTGCGCAAGGAAGTGAGGCAGCTAAGAATATTGCCAATCTGGTTCTGCTGGATAATAACTTTGCAAGTATGCCGCACATTGTGGATGAGGGGCGAAGAGTCATCAACAATATTCAACGTGCCGCTTCTCTGTTTCTGGTAAAAACAACATTTTCTACCATTCTCAGTATTCTGACGCTCTTCTTTATGAGCCGCTATCCGTTTGAGCCGATTCAGCTTACACTGATTTCCTCCTGTACGATTGGTATTCCTTCCTTCTTTCTAGCATTGGAAGCAAATCATGCCCGCGTGGAAGGAAATTTCCTGATCAATGTATTAGGACGTGCCCTTCCCGGAGCGCTGTGTGTCGTACTCAGTATCCTTTATGTTAATATATCCTCACTGTTCTTTCAGATGACGCCCGCTGCCATGTCCACCATGTGCGTGCTGCTGACAGGCACCAGCTCCTTGATTGTCCTCTATCGGGTATGTACGCCGTTTACCAGAAAGCGTCTGCTCATCTTCTCCATCATGACTGCGCTGTTTGTTGCATGTATCGTCTTCTTGCCGGGGATTTTCTCCTTGGTGCGACTAAGCTATATGCAATTCGTACTGACCGGTGCCGGTATAGCTGCTATTCCGTTCGTCATGGACTTCTTCTTTCGCTTTGGAAATCGCTTTAAGCTCAAGGAGCGACTGCTTGCGGTTGGTAAATAGACCATCCTCTGAGCCTTGTGAAAAAGAAAACCAATGCAGGATACCCTCAAGCCTCTTGCAAAGAAAGAATTTAAGCGGTACATAAGCAACAGTACGCTGGCCCTGCAGTCCATGAACAGCTGTTCATTAAGTAGACGGTTCTACGAATTGTCTACTTTTCTTTTTCACCCTGTCATACGTTAGAAGAAGCACTTAACCCTACGATTATTCCGATATCCTTTTTTTATTTGAGCGCATTGCAATACATAAAAAAGGAATCCAGGAATTGCGATACACAATCACCTTGGATTCCCTATGATCGAATTTAAGAAAGGAATTACCGCGTTTTGTTATGACTGCATGCTGGTATCCTCCAGTGCATCCTGCGTACGGCGGCTTTTCATAATCACCAATGCGATACATAGAAAGGCTGCGGCAAACAGTAGCAGGATACCATAGGTCATAAAGGCCTCTTTCAACAGCTCATTGCTGACGTGCACTGCCGAGGTCAGAGAATCATTCAGCTTTACATACCAGTAGCTGGGCAGAAACCGGGAGATTACGAGGATATTTTCGCCAATCATACTCAACGGTACAAAGGCACCGCATAGAAAACTGCAACCCAGACCGACGATATTACTGATACCGTTCAGCATATCATCCGGATGCTTGCTCTTGGTGGAAATCACACAGAACATGAATGACATGGAAACACACATCAGCATGAACACAAATGCATTGACAGCCTCCAGCAGTCCTCCCAGCGTCATCATGGAATCCCATGTCATAGCCAGAATCATCAGCATCATAGCTCCCCATAATGCAATACCTACGGACAGATTGCAGATTACCAGCTGCAGATTCATACGATTTTGCGATACCGGTGCTATCAGATTCCGTTTGGTGATCTCCGCATCGAAAAAGGAATGCATCGTTAAGCCGATCATCAGGATCATGACAACCAGAAGAATATAGGAGGCATAATTGAAATACGCCCCGCGCAGCATGGCAGAGGTAGCAACCTCCTCAGAATCTGACATTCTGATATTTGCTATTGTGCTTAGATTTTTCTGTACACGACTGTCCAGACCATCGATATCCTGATTTGGATAAAGCGTTTCATACGCATGCATGGTATCCAGATATTTATTGATGGTCTGCTGTAGCAGAACACCGTTTGCATCATCCGGACGCTGCTTCATGGAAACTGCTTCACTTGCAGAAGCAAAATCCTCCTCGAAGCCCTTCGGAATCGTTATGATTGCGGATACATCGCCATAGAACAGCGCATCCTTGGCATCCGTTTGTGATACATTTTCATGCCGAATATCCGCCTGCTTTCCAAGATAGGCTTTTAAATGCTTACTCAGCCTGCTGCCATCCTGATCAAGAACGGCGATATTCGGCTTGGTTCCCTCATACAATTTAATATCACTGCGCTGGGATGCGGATATGCCGAATACGAAGAAGACGATGAAGAAAATTGTTATATAAATCATCATCGTCACCCCATGTGACTTCATAATCTTATAATAGACCTTTAAAACACTCATTTTAACGCACCCCCAGACTGTTGTAGCTCTTCCTGCTAAGTGCACGGAAGCTAATCAGATAGCATACCATCGTAAAGCCTGCAAGGAGTGCAAGATTTAAGAAATAACGTTCTCCCACACCATAGTAGTACAGGGAATACAAACCATCCGTTATCATATTCACCGGATTGATATAGGTTAAAAACGGAGCATATTCCTGTACATAGTATTTCAGCTGTACCATCATCATACCAGCCAGTGCACTGCAGATCAGTGTAATGGAGGTCATGATTCCTGTTTTGCCATCCAAAGGAATTCGGCTTGTGATACTGCCAATCAAGATGCCAAAGGCGTTTCCGGCAAAGGCTCCCAGCACCATCATGAGGAAGACATAGCCAAGCTGTGCTCCAAAGGATACATCCAGAATGTAATACATGTAGGAAAACTGAATCAGCAGAAAGACGATCTGTATTGCTATATCTACGATGAAATCTGCAAGCAGTGCCTTTCCCTTGTGCATTGGTGATACCGAGAGACGTGCAGCGCGTTCACTCTGATTTGCCTGCAGCTCAAACATGGAATTGATTGCCCAGTATCCGCCGAACATGGCATTCATTGCCAGCACAGTGTAGAAGAATACCGCAGATACATCCGTGTGATCCGCATTTGCCTCCTCCACATGGGAGGCCGTCTGCGTAAACAGCCTTGCGACAGCAGACCCATCCGGGTGCAGCTGCATCGCCTCCTCAATCAGGTTGATTTTCTGACTGTATTCATCAAAGAAGGTTTTTGTAATCGTCTGGTTCAGACCGTTCTGGTTCACTGTGATTACAATCGGCTCCTGCATAGCTACAACCGCACTGACCTTATCCTCCTTTAACAGCTTTTTTGCCTGCTTCTCACTCACATAGCTGACCTTGAACAATGCCGTATCCTCTTGCTTTACATCCTCAAGAACAGCCTTCAGCTGTGTTAGATCCTTCTGTTCGATAACCGCAATCGGAATACTTTGAAAGGTATCCACCGTATAGGCATCCTTCAACACCATTCCAAAGAAGGTTGTCAGCAGCATGGGAAACACCAATGTCCAAAACAGCAGCACCCTGTTTCGTATCATCAGCCGAAATCTGTATTTCAGTAAATGCAGCATATTCACCCCTCCTTAATCCCGCAGCTGTTTTCCTGTGATTTCCAGGAAGACATCATTCAGGGTTGGCTGCTGGGAATACACCTTGCCATAGGTGATATTTTCCTGTGTAAAGTAATCCAGCAGATTGGCCAGATTGCGTTTACCTTCGGTAAATTTAACCTGCAGAACATTGGCATTGTACTGTACGGAGAACACATTTGCGATATCCTGAATATCCCGTACCTGCTGCTCATGCAGCTTCACCTGCTCCACTTCAATCTTTTCCTTCATCATGATACCGGCCTTCAGTTCCTCCTTGGAGCCTGCCGCAATGGTTTTTCCTTTGTCTATGATGATGATGCGGCTGCAGATTTCTTCAACCTCTTCCATATAATGAGAGGTGTATACGATGGTTGCCCCCTGTGCATTCAGGCGTCGTATCCCCTCCAGTATTGCATTACGGCTCTGTGGATCGACTGCGACCGTAGGCTCATCCATGAAAATGAGCTTTGGCTGATGTGCAATTCCACAGGCGATATTCAACCGTCTTAATAAACCGCCGCTCAGCTTTCCCGGTCTAAATTTCCGAAACTCCTCCAAGGAAACAAAACGGATTGCCTCATCCACAAGTTCTTTGCGCTTTGCTTTATCACTGACATACAGTCCGCAAAAGTAATTGATATTGTCCTCGACGCTCAGCTCATGAAAGACTGCCACGTTCTGCGGTACAACACCGATTTGCTGCTTCAAGTCGTAGCTGTCCGCCTTCATCTGCTTTCCGAATATGCGGATGTCGCCCTTATCGTATGTTAACAGAGCCAGCATACAGTTGATTGCCGTTGTCTTCCCGCTTCCATTCGGCCCCAGCAGACCTAAAATTTCCCCTTCCTCAACCTCCAGCTGGAAATGGTCCAGCGCGATCAGCTCCTTGTATCTTTTCACCAGATTGCTTACTTCAATAATCATGATGCTCCCTCCTTGTTCTACTTACAGTATACATACTTCAGGAAATTTCCGGTAGTGTATATCTTCACATTTGCATGTGACAGATGTCACATTCCGGTATGACAAATTGTATCTCTGCGAAAACAATGGTAAAATATAGACAGAACAGGAGGAGAAGCCATGAAACAGCTTATAAATTATCTGTTATTTTTGTGTATCGGCTGCTGCTTCAGTTTTTTTTATGACCATCAGCTATACCGCCTGCTGGCCTTGCTTTCCGCAGTCATATTGGCATCTATGTCCTATCTGTATACAGGACGCAAATGGCTGCCGTATGCTACGGTTCTCTTCGCCATACTTGCAGCCCTGCAGCAAAGCTATCTGTATTATCTGCCGCTGCTGCTGTATTGTGTGAGCCGACACTTCTCCTATCCGCTCCTACTGTATCTGCTTCCGATTCTCTTTCATCTGCGCATGGAAACCCTGTTTCTATGCAGTGCAGTTGCCATTTTCTCAATATTTGCTATTTTGCTTCGACAGCAGTGGGAGGAGAATGAGGAAATCAAGCTCTCCTTCATGCGGCAGCGCGATGCGACAAAGGAGCTCGCAGATATGCTGTCCAATAAAAACAGGAATCTTCTTGTGCAGCAGGAACAGGAAATCAGGGTTGCCATTCTGGATGAACGAAACCGGATTGCCAGAGAAATTCATGATCATGTGGGACATTTGCTCAGCAGCTCACTGCTACAGATTGGCGCTATACAGGCAATTCAGAAGGAAGAGAAGCTGAAGGAGCCGCTCCAGAATTTACGCAACACCCTTTCTCAGGGGATGGATAATGTTCGCAGCAGTGTACATGATCTGCATGATGATGCCCTCGATTTGCAGCTTACATTAAACCGGCTGCTAAAGGATTACAGCTTCTGTGATGCTGCACTGGAATACGATGTGCTGCATCCCCTGCCGCAGCAGACAATCTATCATATTCTTGCCATTGTAAAGGAAAGCATGAACAACACGATGAAGCATTCCAATGCGACCAGATACCGTATTACAGTACGCGAACAGCCGGCCTTCTATCAGCTGATATTACGTGATAACGGCACGAAGCACAGCAGCGTTCCCTGGCAGAACAAGGGCATCGGCTTAAGCAATATGCGAGAGCGTGTAGAGGATATGCATGGCTATCTGAATATCACCCGTGCACCCGGCTTTCAAATTTACATCACATTGCCGAAGGAGGACATAAACCATGAGAATACTGATTGTTGATGATGACAGGCTTGTATGCAGCTCTTTAAAAACCATACTTGAGGCACAGGGACAAACCATTGCCGGCATCGGCTACAGCGGCAGGGAAGCTCTGCAGCTATACAGGGAAACACAGCCCGATGTGCTGTTAATGGATATACGCATGGAGGACATGAATGGCGTGGATGCCAGTGAAGCAATCCTGCACAGCGATCCGCATGCCCGTATCCTGTTTTTGACAACCTTCTCCGATGATGAGTATATCATCCGCGCCTTAAAGTTAGGTGTAAAGGGATATATACTGAAGCAGAACTTCGATTCCATCATCCCGGCTCTGGAGGCGGTTTATATGGGGCAGAATGTTTTTAATACGGAGATTATTGCCAAGCTTCCGGATTTACTGAAGCAGAATACAAAGGAAGCGCTTTGCAGCTACGATCTGAACGAGCGCGAGCTACATTTCATTCAGCTGGTTGCCAAGGGCCTCAACAATAAAGAGCTGGCACAGACGTTGTTCCTCAGTGAAGGAACCGTCCGCAATTATCTCAGCAGCCTATTGGAAAAGCTGCAGCTGCGAGATCGCACCCAGCTTGCGATTTTCTATTATCAAAACCTGCAGCCAAAGGACATGTAATTCCACACCTCCACAAAAGGAGTATCTAGAATAACTCGGAAAACTGGAGTTCTCCACAAAAACTTGTGGCACTCCAGTTTTTATCTATATAGTTTGTGGGGTTTGCTGTATTTTGTGTATAATATCTTCATCAGAAAGGTAAAAGAAAAGATAGAAATCTCTCCGTC
>NZ_JANGCA010000074.1:0-15526 GCF_024463855.1 Clostridium sp. DFI.1.208
AATTTGAAAAAAATTGAAAAAATTTTTTCGGGTACAAAAAAAGCCCGCACAAAACATATAGTCTGTACGAGCTATTAAAGCTGTGAGATATTCAGTTGTTGATAAAATGCTGTTAGGTAGTGTATGACCGTATAAGATTATGCTTAAAACTTTCCATAATACAAGCCCCCTTACAGCACTTGATTTCTATTAAACTTTTGTCTTTTTTGTAATCTTGTAAATATATTCTTCTGGAGTAGGGCGTTTATTTCCAAAATACTTTCTGAAATTTGCCTGCACTTCTGGGTCGGTGCTGTTCATAGCTTCATCAATCGTCGCTTCAATATCAGCCCGAATATCAGCCAATGATACACCGCCAGCTTTTGCACCAGCTTTCAATGCTTTTTTAATATCTCGTTTTTTTAAGATAGCCATAATACAACACCTTTCCCTTTTATTTTATAAGTAATTGAATAATAGTTACAAATACCCAAATGAAAAACAGAACACCGTCCAGCTTAGCAATCAAATTCAAGACTTTATTTTCTATTTTTTCCACTCCGCATATAGCATTAAAATTCATTGCAGAAAATGCTAAAATCAATAAAGAGTAATTTGACAAATTGTTACTATTACCATTATAAAGGGCAAAAGCATATCCAGCCCAAAAAGGAAGTAACGCAACTAAAGTAAAGCCTTTTAGAAACTTCATGTCTTTTCTTTCGCTTGAAAAATAATTTTTTGCTAAATGTTTGTCTGCCATAATCGCAACTCCTTTCAAAATTGTCGGAAGTTATCTCCCTCTTTCATTATAATTTTTTTCAATCAAAATGTAAAGTATTTCTTACTATTTGTTGTAAAAAATCATGCTTGTTTTTTTGTATAGGAAACAAGCACGATATAATATGCTTTACTCAATTTTCTTATATATCAAAATTGCGACAACTTGTATCGTTAATACAATATTATATATCCATTGTACACCGTTAGCCATACTATAAAAATCCATAGATGTCCGCATAGAAAGTTTTGCAAAAACATTGACGAGAATAACAAACACAATCGTAGATATAATACTCGCTTTTCCGATAATTGCTCGTCCTCTTTCATCTCGTGATGTTTTCAAAAAGAATAATACAATTACAGCAATGGTAATAGGTATGCAGTAATATGTTCCTATTACAAGTATTGTTTTATTATTGATAATTGACTCAAACAATTCTATCATTTTTCTGCCTCCTCAAAGTCAAATAAATCTTCAATCGCTACATCAAATACTTTCGCAATACTATATGCTAACAACATGGACGGATTGTATCGGTTTCTTTCAAGCTGTATTATCGTTTGCCGAGATACTCCAACAAGGTCAGCGAGTTCCTGCTGGCTCATTCGTTTTGTAGCTCTATAAATATGTATCTTGCTGTCAAAAGAATACTTTTGCTTTGCCATTTAGCCACCGCCTTATTTTAATTTCAGCTTATTATAACATATTTCTTACTTTTTGTGTGGAATTTATGATTATGCCATATACAAAAAGCGTGTAAATCTGTACTGAAATACACGCTTTACATCATTTATCCTACAATCTTCCAGTTGCTATCCTTATGTAGCACAAGCTCATACTGCGATACCTGCGTCGCCTTTGTCTGATTATCAAGGAATTTCACGGCTACTTTAACTTTCACATTATCCCCGTCCTTTGTAAAGATAGGGTTTACCAATTCAGAATAAAGATAGTCCCTGCCGATAGGTTCAATCACATTCCCAGATACATAGTAGGAAAGCTCTTTTTCTGTTGCTGTTGGGTAGAGCTTAAAGAATGTTTCCAGAAAAGCGGTAGCGTCGTTTACGGTATCAGCGTCTACGCTTGCGTCTGCTTCTGGTGTCTTAGGCTCATAGTCTGATTTTTCGATTGCTGGTGCAAGGGTAGGGTTCTGAACGATTACCATATTCCCGTCAGCGTCCACATGGACTTTTACGATATAGGTTGCTTTCACATTGCTTGTCTGTTCTCCCTCTTTTATCTGCTGATCTACTTCGTAGGTAGCAGAAAAAGTGTCCGTTCCCGACTGTTCGATACTCCATACAATCACATCTGTAACTGTGGAGCTGGTCGGTATATCGGTTCTAATGGTATCTATATTCAAGTCCTGCAATTCCTTTGTCAGATAACCGTTGATTGCCTGCGTCCTTGCTTCAATCGCTTCTTTGCTGTTATTCCATGTGTAATAGGACTTCGCAAAATTCTTCACGAAATTTTCTATCCCGTTGGTGTCCTGCAAGCGAAGCTCAATGATTTCTTTTTCATGGGTCGTGTGCTGGTCGATAGCGGTAAAATTCTTATACACCCCAAAGCTCACGCTTGCGATAAGCACCACCCACAACGCAATCACGGTTTTCTTATGCGTGCCTACCTTGACGGTACGCACCTTTTTTTCTTTTGGTTCTTTGATAGTTTCTGTCTGTTTCTTATTCTTTTTAAACATATTTTCAAGTCCTTTCTATTGTTTTACTCGTCCTGCACCGATTAAGTGCTGTTGCCAGTAACTACTGCTTAGGTCTGCATATCCTATCGGGTTGCCTGCATGGTACATCTGGTTATTTCCTACATAAATACCGACGTGGGTTACATACGAACCAGCGTTATAAGTGGAATGGAAAAATACCAAGTCCCCAGCCTTTGCCTGCGAAAGTGGCAGATGTTGGGTAGCGTCATACTGTGCTTGTGCCGTTCTCGGTAAGGAGATACCAGCTTTTCCATAGCACCATTGCACAAGTCCGCTACAATCAAAGGAAGTGTTCGGGTTACTGCCACCATACACATACTTCCAGCCTTGATATTTCAACGCTTCATTCATAATCGCTTGTGCCGTCGCATTATCAAAATGTGCCACAGTCAGATATTGATTGACTAATTCCACATAGAACATATTTCCATAGCCATACCGCCAGCCCCCGTTCTTCGCAACGGCTATCGGGTTAGTATAGGTTACTTTCTTTCCACCCGACTTTTCACGGGCGAAGCTCTCTGCAAGATTAAAAGTGTGTTTCTTTCCTTTTCCTGCCACATATCCCACATAGCCACCGCCATAGTTATAGGACTGTATCGCTACATTCAAATCGTCGATACCTTGATTTTTGCAGGAAGAAAGCAGGGACGCAAAATACTTACACCCCTGCTTGATTGAGCTTTCTGTATCTAAAGAGTTAGGCGGTAAACCAAGACTTTCTGAACTCTGCATAACATCTTCTGCCGTACCGCCACTTTCTACTTGAATGATAGCCAATAGCACATTGACATACTCGGAGATACCGTTTTCTCTGGCGTATTTTTCCACCATAGGCTGATGTTTCAATACTTCTGCGGATAAGTTCATACCCGTAATGCCAGAAGAAAAGTTGCTGTTCTCGTCGTCGCTGTCCGCACTAATCAAGACACCAAAGAAAAGCACCAGAGAAAAGAGGATAGGAAACAGACTGCCAATGAGAGCGATATGTTTCAGTTTCATTTTTTCTTCTGTCCTTTCTTCATTACAAGGTTACGGGTTTTCTCTGTTGTCTGCTGGTTCTTCTGGACGCTCTGGGTCTGCTGAACCTTTGTCCTGCGGTCTTTGGTGTAATTCTGGCGTGTTTCCTGCGATACCACCTTTTCTACATTCTGCCTATGTACTGGCTGTGCCGACTGGGTCGCTTTCTTATCAGAAGCACCAGAAGATAACGGACGCTCTTTGATAACATTTGTCTTGACTGGTTCACTTGCTTTTGAAGTGGTCGCTGTGGCAGGACGTTTGACTTCCTGCGTTTTTTCCGCACTCGGCTTTGAAGCTGTGGCTGGTCGCTCATGGGGACGGGTAGCTCCCGTTGTCGCTGATCCGTCAGCCTTTCGCTGTGCCTGCCTTGCTTCTTGTGCCTTTTGAAGCTTCATACGCTTGTCAGCGATATTCTGTCTATGCTGTTCCTGCTTTTCCAAACGCCCCGTCTGTCTGGACTGCTGTTCCTGCACCATGCCACGCTTAAAGTCGGACACGCTGGACTTTGCCTTTTCCTTTGCGGAATACACCGCATAAGCGGTCTGTGTCGGCATATCCTTGATGTTTTCTTTGACAGCGTTTGCTTTGTCTTTCACTTTATTTTTCGTATCTAAGACAGCACCCACCTTTGAGCCTGCACGCTGTCCCATGCTGGAAGTGGTATTGCCCCGATTTTCTTTAGAAGCTGTATTTTTTCTTTCAGCTCGTTTATTAGCAACGGCACTTCCAGCCACCGCACCAGCCACACCGCCCGAAATACCGCCAGCACTTACCGCCCTTGCAATACGGTGTTCCATACGCCTAGCCCTATGTCGCATAAACAGATACGGTCTGCGGAATATCCTGCGTCCCATGCTTTGACTGTCGCCAGCATTAAGTGAGAACATACTCATTAAGTCGCCCAGTTTCATATAGATACCAGCAAAACACACTATCTGCAAGAACGCCACCATGAAAAACGGATAGTCCGTGGAGATGTTATAAAACATACTGGAAATACTGAACGCTACCGTTACAATGAGCGTTATTCCTGCCCGTGTCATTATGGTATTAAATACCCTCACGATTGCCTGCTTTGCCATGCTTTCATAGCTCGGTATCATGGAAAGTAGAAAGCTGATAGGTAAAAACATAGCAAAGATAATAAAAAGTATCTGGCTGAACAACATCATACCCGTAAGCAAGAATACAAATATCGTGATACCTAAGTTGAAGAACAGCAGGAAGAATACCATACCTAAACGATTTACCACCTGCGGTATCGTTAGATTGTTGTTGTCGTTATCCTCGATTTCTGTTTTTACGACTTCCTCTCTGGTCTTTCCGTCCTCGTCCTCTGGGCTTGCTGATACGAGAGCTTCGACACGGTCTGTCCCGATTTCTTCTGCGTTGCTGTTCCCGAATTGTAAGAGTAGCCACGGCTGTTCTACTTGAATAGAAAATAAGCTGTCCCGTATCAAGTCCACGCTGTCTTTACCCTCACTGTCAGAGTTGGGGAGCATGATTTTTGTTCCCAAGTCCAAAGAAGCGGTGCTGATGTCTGATGAAAATTCATTTATCTTCTTGATGTAGTCGGGAGCGTAGGCAATAAAAGAAGCGGACAGTACGAACACCACAACAAAATTGATAACAGCGTGAAGTGCCTTGCTTGTTTCCCGTTTGATAAGTCCCGTATAGGCTACATAAAGTCCCACCACTAATATAATGAGAAGCAGGAAACCGACATAAAAGCCAGAGCTGGAAAAACCGTTCTGTGTTACGCCTGCAAGGGTCTGTATGCTTTGTCCGATACTGTCTGCCATATCATTGATGAAGTCCAGCTTATAGGCTTCCTGCACCACATAGCCCGTGGCATTGCTTAAATAAAGGCTTATCGTCCAGACAAAGTTAGTAATGCAGTAAAGCCCATACTGCACCGATTTTCCGATACCGTCCAGCCAGTTCCACGGCAACCACGACCAGCTATTATCTACATAAAAATCAAGCTGGTAATTCGACAGCGGATATTTTGAGTAAAGATTTTCTGCATTTATGGTATCGTCCACAAGCCCCGTCGCATGAGCCACCGTCCCCAGAAGTGAAAGCAGGATAAGGGAAAGTGCCACGACAAACAGAGCCATTTTGAGAAAGTGAAAAATCTTCCTTTTTGTGAACGCACCTTTTATCCTTTCTTTCATCACTCCACCTCATTTCTCTGTACGGGCGGTCTGGTATCAAAGGCGTGTAGCAGTTCTTCAAAGACTGGGTGTATCTGCACCACACCGACACGCCCGTATAAGTCCTGCAATAAACATTGTCCGTTCTCCAAATCACGCAAGCGTTTCTGATTGTTCTCGTCGTCCTTGTCGATACCGAAAAATTCTAAGGTCTGCTTTATCTCGCCCAAGTCGGTACTACGAAAGGCAAACTTCAAGCCGATATTGTTTTTCAGACTTTCTTTTGACACGTCCCCAGAAGATTGTGTAACAAAATAAACGCCTGCCTGCATAGCACGTCCAGCACGAACCAGCTTATTTGATAAAGTTTCGCCTTGTGCCACGTTTAAGAACGCCCACGCTTCGTCCAAATCGACAATCTTAAAAATGCTTCTGTCTGAATGGATAAAATCAAGAGCAAAGGTACTAATCACAATCAGCATAGACACCGACAATAATTCAATGGTCGTGTATTCCTCAAAGGTCGTGTCCTTATCTGGCAATACTAAGTCCGCTACTTGAATGATATTGAGCTGGTTATCAAGGCTGATAGCATTTTCCACCGTACCGTCTGAAAACAGCAGGTGTGCAAAGTCGTAGTCCGTGAAGCTGTCGATATGGTCTGCGATATTTCTTGATACTGGCGTATCTTCACGGCGTAACTCGTCTATCACATGAAGCAAGCCCCGTTTGTCGCTCTGGGTAACGGAACGCACCGCCTTACGAAGTACGGGGAACTTTTCTCCGTCCCTTGAAGAAATACCCGTAAGGAATGTTAAGATGTCGATTGCCAGACTTTCAGCGTCTTTTACATTCTTCATAATCACAAACGGGTCAAGAAGTCCTGCATTGTCCTTGTCGCTTGTTAGGTTTACGATATTGATTTCATGGGCGATTTCTGGGAGCGTTTCTTTCCAGTTGCCACGCTCACTTTTAGGGTCTAACAGAAGTGCTTGACCGCCAAACAGCACCGAATAATACACCAGAAGATTGTTACAGAACGATTTCCCACCGCCAAGCGAACCGACAAAAGCAGACGCTAAAGCGTTGGTAACTGTACCTTTTACACCTTGACTGGCAAGGGACGGTTGCAGGTACACATTTCTTCCCGTATCAACAGAATAGCCCATATAGATACCCGTAGTTTCTCCTAACTGCTGTGTCGCACCAAAACCAAGCCCTGCTAGAAAATCTGATTTTACATACTGCACATAATCATTGATATATCGCTTGCTGGCAGGAAGAAATTCTGAATGAAGCCCCAGCATATCCCCAGCAGGACGCACCAGTTTTACATTGAGGTCGTCGTAAAAGTCCTTGACTTCATCACAACGGCGTTTCAGCTCGTCAAGATCGGGTGCAGACACCCGTATGACGTAGCTTAACTTATACATACTTTCTTTGCTCTGGTCTAAGTCCGTTTCCAGCTCGTCCACGCTATCTAATGCGTCCACCACATTTGAGCTGGTTTCACTTCCTGCTTGATAAGCGTGATTGTCAAGGTCTTTCAATTCCTTTTTCTTGTTGCGGACTGTCGTTAATGCTTTCCGATTTTCCACGATTTCTACATTCATAGAAGTATCAACGGGGAATGTGAATTGCTGTTGCTGGAAATAGAAGATTTCACTGGACGGAAAATCCAGCTCGCCCACAATCGCATTGACGGTAAAGTAGGACACATAGCTTTCCTTGTCCTCATGTTCCAATCGTAAATACCTTTGGCTTTCCTCAATCACACATCTTGTCGGACGAATAAGGTCGTAGTATTTTATCTGCGTTTCTCTCCTCAATTTCTTCTTTGGTAACTGATACTCATAATCTTCATAAGCGACACCGTCCCTACCGTAAAGATGTTCTATGAGATACCCGAAGTCGTTTGTTTCCAAGCGTCGCACCTTGAAACGACGGGATATTTTGTTTTCCAGTAACTTTTCCATTTTCATGTAGCGGTTGATTTCATCATTCGGCATGGAAACAAAGTCGTTCATCAGCGTGTGGTTCACTTCATGGAGAAATTCCGTGAACGTCAGCCACGCCGATTTTTTGATGTTCTTCAGATTGAGCTGTTCTTCCGTAACCATGAGCTTAAAGCCAAGAAAAAAGCGGTAGTCCACTTGATTATCCCCAATCATAGATACTAACGCTTCGGTCTGTTCGTCTATCTTCTGATAGGCAACTTCCTTTAATTTTCCAGTTACCAGCTTTTTTGACTGCTCCTGCATACTTCGGATTGAGCTTTCTGTGGCAATCTGCAACGCATGAATTTTACCCTCACGGGACTGTGCAATGAGCTGTCGAAAGCTGTCATGCACGATAAATTTCTGCTCTGCGGATAAGAAAGAATAGTTGTACGGTATCAGCTCATAATAGGCAAACACCTCATTGTCCTTGTTCCAGACAAGGTTATTGTCAATATATTTTATCGGGAACATAGTTCACACTCCTTACTGCCGTGATTGTTTCATTGAGTATCTGCTTATGCAGTTTTACGGCTTTTCCTGCATAAGTGATTTTTGGTCGCAGGGCATAGGTTATCTGTGATTTCAAAAAGCTGTACGGCTTCTTTCCGTCAAAAGTTTTCTGCGACATAAACCAAGTGAGAGCAACGGGAATACCGAAGTATTTGAGAAATGCTCCCTCAATCATGGAAAGTGGGGGAATATCCCCAAACAGAATGATGATAAATTCTGTAATCACAAACCATGTAATCTGCGTAAAGGTAACGGGAAAGGGCAAGTTAAAGTCATTGATTGCATACAAGACTTTTTCCACGTTCCAGATACCCGTATAAGATTTAATCTTTTTCAAGTTCTTTCAGCTCCTTTCAAAATAGAAAAGGACAGCCATGTTTCAGACTGTCCCTTAAAAGAGAAATACGCTGTCAGTAGCAACAATGCTTGTCGCTGATCTTCCAGCGTTAATATGGTATCTCGCACATACCTCGGCTTGTTTCAATGAAGCAACCGCCCATATCCAAATCTCGCCCGTAGGCTTCATAGTCAATGTAGTTCTGTAAGCTGGGTGGAATGTCGCCAAGTGCCTGCAATTCGTCTATGTAGTAGTAGGCAACGTCTGTCATGGTTTCACAGTCGGGATAATAATAAATATCGTCCTTATGTTCCACGACTTCTTCCAGCGTCCCGTAGTGGCTGATAAATTCGTCCAGACATTCTACGATATAGTCGGGAAGTTCCTCTATCATTTCATACATCTCATTGAGTTCTTCAATGGAAACATACTCGCCAATCGCAATGGGGAAGTTATCGGTATCATGGATAGCGTATTCCTCATACTGTTCATTCAAGTCGATTTTTTCTTTCACATCTTCCTCGTCAATAGGAAACGTGAACCAAGCACCGACTAAATAGCCCTCATTGTATTTGCCAAGATTAGCAATGTAAACCGCCATATCATCAATCATAAGCACCACCTCATTTCCTACTCTGGCAGTTCAAAGATACCGTGTTCTGTTACTAAAAATTTCCCGTGTTCCTGCAAGTGAGAAGCGTAGGCTTCAAAGTCAAAGTAATATTCTTGACAGTCCTCGGATAAATGTTTGAACGTCGGGTCGTTCATCAGCTTTTGCCTTGCAACATCTATCATGCTTTTGCAGTCGGGATAAACGGTAATCACGTTCCTGCAAATATAAAGTGCTTCTAAATTTTCATACACGGTAAGAAGTGCTGTATATTCTTCTTGCATATCACTTGAAAGCTGGCGGTACATAAAATCTAATTCGTTGAGCTGATACACGCTTGTATGTTCGTGGACTTCATCAGCATAAGGCAACACCTTTTCGATAATGCGGTAATCCCCACTTTCTGCACCGACACCTAACTTTTTTTCAAACTCTGCAACATCTATCGGCAGGTCGAACCAGTATGATATTGTTTCTTCGCCAGTTGTTCCTTTCGTTTCCACCAGCACCCTTGTTTCCTGCATTGTTCCTCACGTCCTTTCTGTTGTTTCATTACATCTTTTAAGGTCTGGTACGACATACCAAACACATATTTAGAAAAATCTTCTAACTGTCTTTCTTCATAGTCGGCAAGGTTCAGCCGTTTCATTTCCTGCCACACCTTACGTTTGTAAGAGGGCAGGTCTGAAATATAATCACAACCTACTTTTGCCTGCATATCCTTAAAAATATCGTTCATTTCATCACTCCAATCTGAAATTTAGGTAAGAAAAAAGCAGTCAATCCTAAGACTAACTGCTTTGTGTGTATGGATATGAAATTGTAAACTAGATTATCTGTTATAGATTTACAGTCATAATATATTCTTCGCTATTTTCATCAACAACAAGAAAACCTGCTTTCTTATACATCTTTACTGCATAATTGTTTTTTTGAACAGATAAGGAAAGTTTTGAATATCCAGAAGTTTTTTCCACCAACAATAACTGTTGCAATAATGAAGTTCCAATCCCTTGTCCTCTATACTTTTGAAAAACAGACATAGCAAGGGACGGTGTATCATTGTCAATGTGTCCGTAATCGTTCATTATTCGTACCCAAATAGCACCCACGACATTTCCTTGAACTTCCGCAACTAAAGCCCTATCATCTTTTCGCTTTCCAAATTCAAAAACATATTCTTGTAATTCTGGACAGTTAATTATTGATTTAGGTGGTGGCTCAACACCGTCTGGAATATAAATTGCTTCATACAAAAAGTCATTGAGTAAATCATATTCTTCCTTTTTTATTTCTCGTATAATATAATCCATAGCTTAACTCCTAATCTATTTTATCTTTTTTCACACCCCGATTATACCATTCGCATATAAGCACTACAATAAAATTTTATACACCGATAATCTTGTTGAAAAGTTCTAAGAGTATATCATTTCATCACTCCAATCTGAAATTTTGGTAAGAAAAAAGCAGTCAATCCTAAGACTAACTGCTTTAAAAGCTATTAAACTGTATTGTATAGAAAATTATTTTTTTGACGTTCCCCAGTCAACCAGCATAAACAAAGCGATACCCATACCTGCAATCAAAAAGAAAATACTTATACTTTTCTTTTTTACTAATCCAACAATACCTATGATTATTAAAAGGATAGAAACTATTAACGACATATAGAAACAGAACTTCGCCCATTTTCCACCTTTATTACTAAAATATTCTTGTCTTTTGTCACTAACTCTACATTCTAAGAAATATTCTACTAATCCACTACTTAAATATTTTACAATATCTTTAATAAGTTCCACAATATCACTTCCCATATAAAATTATAATATCTGCTATTTGTGGGGTATTATAACACTTCTATGTATGCTTTACAACAATTTATGCACCAATAATCTTGTTGAATAGCTCTAACAGACACCATTTCATCACTCCAATCTGAAATTTTGATAAGAAAAAAGCAGTCAATCCTAAAACTAACTGCTTTGTGTGTGGATATAAAATCTAAATTCTATTGTATAACTTTTCTTAGCCAATTATCTCTAAAGAAAATCTGTTCGTCAGTATGAAACCAATGTTCTCCGTCATTCATAATGGTAAGATTTGCACAATGTCTATCAATAAATTTATCTACCGTTTGACGTGATGTAAGATTATCATGTTCAGCATACAAAATTTCAGTAGGCGTTTTCCAATTTATCGGGTTTGCCCGAACAAAACATAGATATTCCCACGATAATGTTTCTCCAAAATCAGTTGGTATTTCTTTTCTTTCAGAAAGTTCCTTTTCAGACACATTCGCCCAGCTCATCATATCTACTATAAGTTGTTCCATATCAAGTATAGGCGATATGAATAATGCTTTTTCAATCTTGAAATTCTGTAATGTGTGCATTGTAAAATAAGCTCCGATACTATTAGCAAGTACATATATGTAGTCATATTTTTCAGATATTTTATCGTAGACTTCCATAATTTTATTTTTTACAATCCACGGAAAATAGTCATTATAATCTACTCCAAAAACATCAAAATCTAAACAAATATTTTTGAACTGTTCAGCTTCAAGATAACTTCCACCTTTACCATGAACATATATCATTGCTTTCTTCAAAGTAACGCCCCCCATAAATCAGAATTTTATATATCCACATTATACCATTCTCATATCAGCACCACAATAAAATTCTATGCACCGATAATCTTATTGAACAGCTCTAACAGTACATCTTTCACACCGCCAGCATTGAATACTAAGCCGACAGCAATTAAGGCAACTACCAAGAAGCCGATAAGTTTGGAAAACTCACGCTTGAACCCTAAGTAGATACCGATAACCACAATCGCCATAAGCACTAAGCTCTGTGCGTTTGATAAAAACCATTGATACAAATTTTGTCCGAAATTCATTTAATTGTCCTCGCTTTCTTCTGATTGTTTCATTTCATAGTCAACTTCTTTGCCGACATTCAAAATACACATCAAGACTACGCCGATACCCATTCCCATAGATACCAGCAGGAAGTCTTTTACTAATTCCCACATTTTTATCACTCCTAACTTTCCACCAAATCTTTTGCAGGGGTCGTCTGCTGTTTGATTATCATTTCATGCTTTTCTGTGAGCTTTGCCTGCTGTTCGATTGTTTCCATGTAGTCTGTACCGTTTCCCTTATCAATCTTTTTCAGCATTTTCAAGGTTGGTGCTACCTGCCTTTGTACCCACCGCAATGTGCGGTCTAAGGTGTAAGGTTCTGGTTTTGTCGTCAGTTTCAGACTTTGCCGATTATCCCCGATAAACCAAGCCCAGCGGTCATTGAGTTTCCAGTCATTTTTTCGCTTGTCTGGTTCTTCATCAACAAACCGCACATATTGATTGATAATAGAAAAAGCGGTCTGCTCTGCGTCATAATAGGTCAGCAAATCCCGTACTGCATAATAGGCACGTTCATTGCGAAGCCGTATCTCAAAACGGTTGATAATGTCAGCTTCTTCCAGAGGTGTCCCCAGCTTGACGTACTGCTCATAGTCCTTTTCATAGATACAGAAATACACATCTGATTTCAGCGAACCAAGATAAAGGGTACGTCCCATATATTCTCTGTCGTCCTCTCTGTGCTTGATAAGCTCACCCGACTGGTAAAACTTATAGCTTCTGGACTTTCCGATATATTCCCGTTTCCTGCATTTTTCCGCAAGCTCTGGAATATCCAAAATGCCCGTATGGTCGTTGATAGCAAGGTCGATACGCTTCATCACGCCACCGTCTACGAGTGCGTCCATGAGGAAGTCATACCAGCTTCTTTGCTGTGCCAGCAGGTAACTTTCAAACTGTCGGCACCCACGCCCCTTTAACTCTAAAAGGACACCTTTTTCTTCGTCAGCCGACGTATAGATAAAGATGTCCCCCAAAGAGTAATGCTCCGTATAACTGTAATGTCCGTAATCTTCATGGAGCATATAATTGATATTCAGTTTTAATATATCTTTGATGATGTGCTGTATATCCAGCGTGGGAAAACGAATTTTCACATAATCAAACAGCATGGTAAGCGGTGCTTCTGGATTGAACCTTGCCAGTTCTTTATACAGCGTTTCCAGAAGTTCTTTTGACGGCTTCATTTTTCCGCTTTCTATCTTGTTGAGATATTCCCTTGTGATACCAGAAGCCACCGCCAGCCTGCCTTGTGAGATACCGTAAGCAATCCGTTTCTCCCGTAATTCTTTTATCCATTGTTCTTCATTCAGAACCATACCCCCAATCTGTAAAGTGTGAAGTTTTTTTAGGCGACTTCACAGCCGATTTTTACTAGGAAACCATGCCAGAAGCCTTATGTTTCCTATGTTTTTCGTCTATTGCCTATTTGCAAACGTACCCCTCTGTTAGATACTGAGGGGTTTTATCAGCGGACGGGACAAGCCCCGTCCGCCAAGAACGGAACTTGCGGTTGAGAACCGCAAAACCCGTCCTTGTCGTCCGTGTCTGTGTCCTGCTGTGAACCTTGTATGCCCTCATAGATAACCGCAAAATCTATTCTTTCATCTGAAAGTGCTTCTTTCATTTCTTCAGACAGTCCTTTAAGAAATACATTACATTGCAGACAAGCCTTATCTAAAACTCGAAATCGAAAATAGATTATCCTGCTTTCAACGCAATGTCTACTTTCCAATCTCATTCTAAACTTATGAGGAATGTTGATTTTTTCACGAATAACATCATCAATGATTTTATCTATCCTTGAATGAAATCGCAGATTTGGATTGACAGAATAATCTAAAAAACAATCTAACATATATTTCCTGCAATCCGTTGTAAAAATATCTGTATTCAAGCACAAACAGAGGTAGTTTTTCTCTGTGGGTGCGTGATAAACATTTAATGTGTCCTTATTCAATCACATCTTCCTTTCCTTGTTGTTCTGGCATGACTTGTCTTTCTTGTGCAAGCCTGCCGATTGTTTGTAAAAAATCATGTCCTTTCGGGACTAAAGGCGTGTAAAATTCACTTATCACGCTTGTTCCCACATCACAATAGCCACGCCCTTTGATACGCTTCTGGAAAAACTGCTTTTTCACATCTGAACCGAACAGCATACCGTAACCTAATTCGCTGATACGCCCAAGTCCCACACGGAAATTGAAATTATCTCTGATACCGTCCGAGAAATACTTTGCGTCTGGACGCTGGCAGGCAACGATAAGGAAATAACCTGCTTGTCGCCCTAACATAACGATTTTCTTTAACTGGCTAAGTAAGCTCACGCTTTCTTTCGTCCCCAGCATTTCAAAAAACGCCACATATTCATCAAAGATAAGAAAGCAGGGTGGCAGTCCCAGATAGGCGTAGTTTTCGCCCGTCTTATAGTTCGGGTGTCGTTTCATTTCTTCACTTCGCTGTACCATGCCCTCATAAAAGGCATTGACGCAATCAATCATTTCTTCTTTGGTGTGATACACATTTCCCATAACTGTCCCTAAGTCCGCAAGGTCAGCGTTCTTCGGGTCTAAGATGTAAAGGACAGCGTCGGTATGCAGTAAGGCTTCAATGAGCGTCAGCAGAAAATAGGTTTTACCGCCACCCGTTCCACCAGCGATAAGGGCGTGAGGGAGTGCGTCATATTCCCAGACAAGATTTTTCATCAGTCTAAGACAGCCGTTTTCTGCCCGTACTTCATCAATGGTAATGCGGTTCGCTATCATATCATAAAGCAGGGTATATTCGATATAGCCGTCATGCAGGGTCTTGTCGGTCAGCTCACAATACAAGCCACTTTCCAATTTATCCTCTAACCGTAAAAGCTGGTCTTGATATTTCCCCAGCGTAATTTCACAGCGGATATGAAGCAGTCCCTTTTCCATTTGATAATAAATCTTTGGAAACCAGACGATTTTTTCCCTTGATCTGCTTTGCAGGTCAGTAAAAAAACCGCTGTCTTGTACGGCATCGGCTTCATACCACTTATTCTCCAGTATCATTCTTGCCAGCTTTTGACGGTGCAGGAGCTTCTTGAAATTGTCATAACAGAAGCGGTAATACAGAAAAGCGACCAATGCACAAACACCAGTCGCTATCAGTATGGTTATGAAGTTGTAAGGGGAGAGGGTCAAGCCATTCTCAAACAAGCTGAAATGCTCCCAATCGGTACGCATGAGCTGTTTCATATTCAGTAGCAGGAGAACCGCCACGAATACAAACAGAAGCGTTCCTATGGAAAAGTGGTAAACAAGGTGCTTGTCGCTGGCTCTGATACGGTGTCCTTTGTTAAAAATCTTTTGCATAAATCAATCACTCCTGGTATATTTAAGTTACTCATATAATGAGTAATAAATTTAATATACCAGTTCTCCTTTCCACCTGAATTATTTGGTATCACTTCAGGTTGTGATAAAATGTGTAATTGT
>NZ_JANGCA010000075.1:0-14705 GCF_024463855.1 Clostridium sp. DFI.1.208
ATCATTTTTGGCATAATAAATGGCAGAAACGTCGACTATTTTTGGGTTTATGAAGTACGTTTCTGCCACAGATATTCTATCAGATTTTAAAAAGACTGTCGACAGTCACTTTGTCAACAGTCTGAAAGAATGCCGCAGCATTCTTGTCATTTCTGATAGATGATTTTCTTGATCGCATGGTGGGATAATGCGTACTGACTGGAAAGCTCATCAATCGTGCAGCCGGACACATAGCGTTGTCGGATGCTTTCATTTCGCAGCTGCAATTCTTTTCGATAGCCGCTGCGCTTTCCCCAGCGTTTTTTCTTTCCGGCAGCAGGAATATAGATATATCCTGCCTGTACATAGTTCTGTAGCTCCTCCACCAGACGCTCAGGTAACACCGTATGGGCATTTACATATTTCATGCAGGCTCCTCCTTTACAATATGTTCAGGATGCAAGGCCGGCATAGGCTGCGACTTATTTACTCCATGCAGGTGTCGCAGCCGATCGGCATTGCATGGAGTGTTGCTTCATTACGTGTCATAAAATCACTTCCTTGTGACTTCAGTATAGCATGCTGCGGCGTGATCTACAATGCGAATGGCGTAAATAGAAAGCTATACAAGATAGCGGACGATATACAGAATAAGAATACAGAGCTCCAAAATGTCGAAGGGGATGATCCACAGGTAGGCAGCTCCAACATGAACAGATGCAGGAGAAACATGCTGTGTGCGGATGGGAATTCCTGCTTCCTCCTGTGCTATCAGCTTTTGCTCCTGCTGTACCAGCTGTTCCTTTTGTTCCAGCAGGTATGCCCGGCTGTTTAGGACGAAGTAGCATGTGGTGAGAAGCAGGGCAAGCATGATGGCCAGCATCCATTTGCCGGGAATGCTTTTACGTTTTTTCATAGGTGTTCTCCTCCTCATCGTGTTTGTTAAACGAAGTATAGCATAGCTGTTGCAGTGTGACAAGTTAAGGGAGGGTGTTTCAATCCGCAGTATTTACGTAGTACAGCAGTGCAGGAGATCATGCAGATACCACTGCTTATATTTATATAAGGGATATCCATGTGGTAGCTTGTTGCGCCGCCCGTTATCAAAATCCACACTGCTCTATGGAAGCGTAGGAGGCAGCGTCCTTCGTGAGTTTCAAAGACATTTGTTCATATCCACTTACATGCTGATTATCAGCGCTCTAACATCGCCAATTTCTAAGCTTAATCTTATGCAATGAACTAAGCTTATTGACAATATCGTTTAACGATAATATAATGTAGATGAAGAAATATCGTTAAACGATATTGGAGGTGGTTCTGTGCCGAAGAAACAGCTGGAAACATTGACAGAGCCAATGTACTATACGCTGCTTGCGCTGCTTCAGGCGCGCTGTGGGATGGAGATTACAGAGTTTGTGCTGACACTGACCAAGGGCAGAGTGCACCTGGTGCCGGGCACGCTGTATACCATGCTGTCAAAGTTTGAAAATGAAGATATGATTCGGGAAACGGAATCGGATGGAAGGAAACGGTTTTATCTGATTACAGAAAAAGGGAAGGGGATGCTGATGCAGGAATACAGACGCTTGAAAACCATGCTGCAGGATGGTGAGGCATGGATGGAAAAGCAGGGCGGCGAAGAGGAGGCGGCATCATGAAACGAAAAAAGAAGCATGTATGGCTGATTGTTTATCCGTTTGAATATCCGGCTTTACAGGCATATCTGAATGAAATGGCGGAAAAGGGATGGAAGTTGGTGAGCTTGAAGGGGGATCGCTCCTGCTGGCTCACATTTGAAGCGGATACGTCACAGGGGGCGTACTATCTTGTGGATTATACAAAGGATTACTCCATGATTATACCGGATTCGGAAACAGCGGATGCACATAAGTATCGCACCTTTGTGGAAGAATTCGGGTATACGTTCATCGGATCAAATGGGCCGCTCATGGTGTATCGCTGTAATGAGCCCAACCTCACGTTACGCGAGGGGACAGTGGAGGATCGCCGCATATTGAATGTGAGTATGCATAAGACAGCTGTATGGCTGCTGGTATCATGGGTGCTGTATATACTGCTGTTGCTGCAAAGCTATGATGGGCTTCGTTGGAGTATGTACGCCAACGGTTCTCAGTTTCAGACATTTCTTTTAATGGTCGCATTAAATATCACATGGCTGATTCATCTCCTCCCTTACTTTATATGGCTTGTGCGCAGAAGGAATGTCACCTCTTCCAAAACGCTGCTGCGGCAGTCAAGAATCGTGTACGGCAGTGTTGCGCTGCTGCTTTGTACGATGATCGGCTCTTTGCTCACAGTCAATGTGCTTTATGTGATCGCATTTACTGTGATCTTTCTGATTTTCGGAGTGCTCATTCACCGTCTTTGGAAAACCAAATATCCTATGGGGTTCAAGGTGATCGGCAGTATCGCACTGCTTTGGGTAACCTTTGCTATCGGCGTGAATATCACACTTTCCAGTACCTATGACTCGCTTTCCTTTCAAAAGCCAATGGAACAGACAAGATTATCGGATTTTGTCATGCAGCATGTAAATACCGCAGGTCTGACGCTGGACAGCTATCGGGAGTCTTCCATGCTGAGCGAGCATATGTCCTTCAGCGCCTACAGCGAGGAAGAAGATGCATCGGATAAGGATGTGCATATCGATTGGTATCGCATACGTGAAGGATTTTTTAAGGAGTGGACGAAGCGTCGTTATCAAAGTGAGGATGGATTGGAGCAGCTGTGCAGGGGCTATGGGGAGCCAATCAAGACACATGGCGTCATCATGTATAAGGGGGATTATGAGGTTTTGATTATTCAAGACGATACGTATATTTCCGTCGATGATACCTTTTTGTTGGATAATGACGGATGGAAGCTCATACATGAATTACTGGAATTGTGAAAATATTTTCAGAAATAAAATGAATAAAAATTGAAAAATGTATTGAAAGTATGCTTTCTTCGTGGTATACTGTAACCAGATTTCATAAGAATCTGCCAATGGACTTTTTATTCAGAATCTTTGTATGAACGTGTCGAGTTCATCCTCCTTATTTATAAACTTTCCTAATTACCGTGATTCCAAATAAAAAGTACACATAAAAATCGCCAATGGCGGTTTTTTTTGTTATAATATGATACGATGCATTTCTATGAGCTTTCTCAAGCGGGACTCATAGAACATATAAGGAAAGGTGAATCGCATGAAAGCTAAGCATATTCTGCTGATGGCGGCAGTTCTTCTGCTGGATCAGCTAAGCAAGTGGGGCGTACAGACGTCCATGCAAATAGATGAGAGCTTTGACGTAATTCCGGGGTTTTTCAGAATTACATATCTGCATAATACAGGAGCAGCCTGGAGCATGCTGGAAGGAAAGATGGTCTTCTTTTATCTGATTTCCATTGTTTTTCTGATTGGCATGCTGTATTTTTACCGTTCTACTGATCACAAGGACAAGCTGACACGCATTGGTGTCGTATTGATGATGGCTGGAACACTGGGAAATTTTATTGACCGTCTCGTTTTCCAGTATGTCCGGGATTTTCTGGATTTCATTATCTTCGGATATGATTTCCCGGTATTCAACGTCGCTGACATATCGCTTTGTGTCGGTGTTGGACTTATCGTATTATCAATGGTTCTGGAAACATATGGAGGTCGTAGACTATGCGCGAAATAGAGATTATCGCTGCTGCAGAGGATGCAGGAGCACGTATTGATAAATTCCTTAGTGAACAGGAGGATTTATCCCGAAGCCGTGTGCAGGCACTGCTTGCGGAAGGAAGCATTCTGGTCAATCAGGCTGCTGTTAAAGCCAATTATAAGGTAAAGGCAAACGATCACATCACAGCCTGTTTCGATGATGAAATGGAAATGGAAGCCCGTCCTGAGAAAATGGAGCTGGATGTGCGGTATGAGGATGAGGATGTGATTGTCATCAACAAGCCGAAAAACATCGTCGTACACCCTGCTGCAGGGAATCAGAGCGGTACACTGGTCAACGGGCTGCTGTATCACTGCAAGGATCTCTCCGGAATCAATGGAACGCTGCGTCCGGGAATCGTGCATCGCATTGATAAGGATACAACAGGGCTGCTGATTGTCGCTAAAAATGATCTTGCGCATGCATCCTTGTCTAAGCAGCTGCAAAGCAAGACGGTGAATCGCCTGTATTATGCATTGGTGCACGGGGTGATTCAGCATGATTTCGGTACGATTGATGCACCGATTGGCCGGGATGTGAAGGATCGCCAGAAGATGGCGGTAACGGCAACCAATGCAAAGGATGCGCGTACACACTTTCAGGTGATCGAGCGCTTTGCTAATTATACCCTGGTGGAATGTCGTCTGGAAACCGGGCGAACGCATCAGATACGTGTTCATATGCAATATATCGGACATCCGGTTGTGGGGGATGAAAAATATAGCTATCGCAAGACCATGCAGACAAACGGACAGCTCCTGCATGCGCATCAGCTAACCTTTCAGCATCCGAGAACGGGGGAAATGATTACAGTGGAAGCAGAGCTGCCGAAGCAGTTTGCGGACATACTGGAAGAACTGCGACAGGAATCGAGGTGACTGGATGCAGATTCGTGAATATGATTTGTTTGCCTATCAGCTGCTGCATTACCTGGTTGTTCAACAGCATTATCGCATTGTACGGGTTCAGCAGCACAAGGATGATCTGTGGCTGATGAATGAACAGCACCAGGTATATCCGGTGATTCGCATTTCATCCAGCGGCAATGCCGGAACCTTTGCGGATACGGACTATGTGCGCAACGTTCACCGCATCATACTCAATCTGATGCATCGAGAGGGACCGATGCTGATTCTTAACACCAATCCGCAATCGAGTCCGGTGCACAATGCTTTTCTGACACAGATTTGCATTACACCCACAACCATCAGTGAACCGCAGCTGGTCAGTGTGTTTCATGGCATCGACCGCGTCGTGCATCGTGTGGTGGATCCGGATAAGGAAAGCAGTACGCTCATGGCTCAGGTGGAAGAGGCAGAGCTGAAGCAACAGCAGGATTTCATAAAAAAAGCACGGAAGAAAAGTATCCCGCGCTGTACGATTGCTATGATGGCAGTTTGCACGGTATTACTCATACTGGAATATACACTGGCCTATCTTGGCGGCAGTATGGAAGGCGCAATCGTGGCAGTCGGCGGGTTTTATAAAATGAGCATTGTCGCGGCGCATGAATATTGGCGTATTCTCAGCGGCGGCTTTGTACATAACGATGTTGTTCATTTTGTCATCAGTCTGTATGCCTTGTATGCGACCGGAAAGCTGTGTGAACAGCGTTTGGGAAGAGGCTGGTATATGGCGATTTTTCTTTCCTCTGTGATTTTGGGGAATGCCGCACAGCTGATTGCGGCCCCCAACGGGATTGCGACCGGTATGAGTGCCGGAATTTTCGGTGTAGCGGCAGCCTTCCTCACCAGTCAGCTGCTGTCTCATACGCTGCGACATCCACTGCTGCGGATTCCGCTGTATAACTGTATGGCAATTCTTGTTATACTGGCACTGGTGCCCTCGGTATCCTTTATCGCCTGTGCTGCGGGAATCCTGTGTGGCGTTCTGTTTGGCTTATGGATATATGGCAGACAGAGTGAATCCGGTATGCGGCAGCATGCCTGTCTGGCACTGGTCTTGTATGCGACAAGCCTGTTCGCCTATGGTGCTGCTGTGGATACGGTTGCTCCGCTTGATCAGCATTTGGATGAAGCCATTATCCGTGTTTACCGCCATACACCGCTCAATGCCTATGCAGACTATTTGCAGGAGCATTTTCATCAGCAGTATGAAAAAACAGGAGGTATCTAATGAAACGGGAAGATGTATTGACTTGGGATGAGTATTTTATGGGACTGGCACATCTGAGCGCCAAACGAAGCAAGGACCCTTCCACACAGGTGGGAGCGGTGATCGTCAGCAGTGAGCATCGTGTGGTCAGTATCGGCTATAACGGCTTTCCAAACGGCTGCAGCGATGATGAATTCCCATGGGATCGGGAAGGGGATTTCGGAAACACCAAGTACCCCTATGTCGTGCATGCGGAGCTGAATGCGATTTTAAACAGCAAGCATGACCTGAAGGGCTGCAGTATTTATGTATCACTGTTTCCCTGCAATGAATGCGCAAAGGCGATTATTCAAAGCGGCATCAGCCGTATCGTATATGAATCCGATAAATATGCACATACGGAAGGGACGATTGCCAGCAAGCGGATGCTGCGCAGTGCAGGGGTGGAGCTGGTACAGCTGCCCTATGCCATCGATCTGCAGGTATCCAGAAAAATCAATCCGACAGTTCGATAATGAGAAAACCCGTTTTCTGTAGAAACAATACAGGAAACGGGTTTTTTCAGCCTAAGGCTTTTTTCGTATTTGCAAAATGCAGCTTGGCAACCTGAAGCAGTGCCTCTCTTCCATGCGCTGCAACAAATTCACGAATGTTGGCATCCACCTTGCTGCCGGCCCCCTTTTGGAACGGGAAGTCGTACTGCTCACACATGGCATCGAAGGCTTTCAGAAACGCATAGCGGGCAATAATGGACCCGGCAGCGACGGATAAATATTTATTTTCCGCCTTGGTTTCAAAATGAATGTCGTAAACGACCTCGCGCTCATTTTTCAGATAGCGGTAATAGGAAGTCTTCTGTACAAACTGGTCAATGATGCAAAATTGCGGAAGTGAACCGAGCTTCTTACGCAGGTGCACATATGCCTGATTATGCATGCGGGATTTAATGGCAACCATATTGTTCTCCCCGTGTATCCGGTTGTAGGTGGCGTTATCCAGAATCAGAAGACTGTGTGGAAGACGTTCCATGAGCCGTGGCGCCATGCGTCGTATGGCGGTATCATCAATAGCCTTGGAATCCTGTATGCCTTGCTCTCGTAGAAAATCCACATCCTCTTCACGGACGCAGGTTGCACAAACGGTTACCGGACCGAAATAATCACCGGTGCCCACTTCGTCGCTTCCCGCCTGCGGATAGATTGCTTTCGGCTGTGGCTGTGTTTTTTTTGTTGTCGCCCTGCGCTGTGTTTTCTGCATGGCAGATGGGGCAAGCAGCGCTGCACATTCCTCGGCACCGTTCCCCTGAAATACAAGCTTTCCGGATTCATAAGCAGTGATGACACAATCACTCGTCTTGATCTGATAAATTGCATAGGGAGGCGTCTTGCGGATTTCCGCAGATTTCAACCGCTGCTTCAGCTCCATCATGCTGGATCGATCTGTCTGTATGGTACATGTTCCCATGATATTCCTCCTCATAACTTTTCCATTTTAGCATAAAATGAGACAACAGGATACAGAAATCGGGTGTTCCCATTCATTTTTTTATGTGTTCATGGTAAAATAATGAGACGGACAAAGAAAGTAGGTGATGCCTGTGTCCCTGATTATGGTTGTAAATATCGTCATCCTGTGTGCCCTTTGCGCATTTGTATTCGGCGGATACCGCGACGGCTTCCTATTAAAGCTGTTGAGCATACTGTCTTTCTTTGTATGCGGCTTTCTGGCATGGTGGGCATCCTCCTATGTCGGCAGCTTCATCCACCTGTATCCAAAGCATGCACTCCCGTTGCAGGATACACCGCTGGAAGCTGTCCTGTATGACAATTTGAATCGTTTGCTCATCTTTGTGATTCTCTTTGTCCTGCTGCAGCTGGCGGTGCTGATCGTAAAGCCGTTTACAAAGGCGGCCAATCATGTGCCGGTCGTTTCCGGTATCAACCGCCTTCTGGGCGCTGCGCTAGGGGCTTTGCAGGCTGTGCTTCTCATGGTGCTGGCTGCCATGATCTGCCGCCTGCCATTTTGGAAAACAGGGAATGAAATCGCATCTGCGTCCCTTTTGCGATACAGCGATACGATGCTGGAGGCCCTAACCTTTTATGCAAAGGAGCCATTGCAGGAAGTATCCAAGCTGACATCGGCATTGGAGGAGAAACAAACACTCAGTACAGCAGAAAAGGAGAATATCCGCAGCTGGCTGCTGGAGCAGAATATGAAGAAGGAAGACGTGGACACGCTGCTGTCTGCGCTGCAATAGAGGTAAGAATATGAAAGATATGTATGAGCCGTTAGAGCTGCACAAGGTGAAGGAGCAGGTCGCAAGACATGCGTCCTTTTCCCTGGGAAAACAGCTGATTCGACAAATGACGCCACGCTTTGATGCCCTTTGGGTCAAACGCGAGCTGGCAAGAGTAAAAGAGGCCTATGCCCTCGTCGTGCGTTTTGGAAACATGCCGTTTGGCGGCATTCATGACACACGAGACAGCATAGAGGCAGCCATGAAGGATATGACACTGACACCGCATGAGCTGCGCGAAATAGCGGACAGTACACGCGGTGTAGAGCAGGTCCGCAAATATATGAAGGCAAGTGATCTGGAGACGCCGCTGATCAAAGAGCTGTGTGATTCCTTTGCGGAGCATCAGCGACTGGCTTCCTCCATCGAACGCTGCATTTCCTTAAATGCAGAGGTGTTGGATACAGCGAGTCCGGCGCTGAAAAGCATACGGAAATCCATCTTATCCTGCCATGCGGATATCAGCAGTGAGGTACAGCGGTTTCTTTCACGCAATGCAAGCAAGCTGATGGATACGATCACAACAGTGCGCAATAACCGTACCTGTGTGCTTGTGAAAATCAGTGAGAAAAACAGTGTGGACGGCTTTGTGCACGGAGAGAGTGCTTCCGGTCAGACGGCCTATGTAGAGCCACGCAGCCTGCTGGTGCTCAACAATCGCCTGCAAACGCTGAAAAGTCAGGAGCAGGAGGAAATCACACGCATCCTATTTGAATTAAGTCAGCAGGTCAAGGCGGTCGGCTATGAGCTGCTGTCCAATCTGGAAACCTTTGGTCTGCTGGATAGTATCTTTGCCCGCGGGCTATGGACAAAGGAGATGGATGGCTGTATTGCAGAGCTGAATACCAGGGATGATCACCTGTATCTGAAGACTGCCAGACATCCGCTGATCGATCCGCAGAAGGTGATTGCAAATACATACGAAATCCGCTCACCGCATCACAGCCTTCTGATTACCGGTAGCAATACCGGAGGAAAGACGGTAACACTGAAAACCATCGGTTTGTTTGTCGCCCTGACGATGAGTGGGCTCCCCCTGAGTGCGGAGCAGGCGATCGTACCGCTGTTTGATGCCCTGTATGTGGATATCGGTGACGACCAGTCCATTCAGGAATCCCTGTCAACCTTTTCATCCCATATATCCAAGCTGGCAGCTATATGTGACCACGCATCCCCGCGTTCACTCGTCCTGCTGGATGAGCTGGGGAGTGGAACAGACCCGAAGGAGGGAGAGCCGCTGGCAGTTGCTGTTTTGGACCATCTGCGCAGCATCGGTGCCATGGTGATTGCCACAACCCATTACTCTGCATTGAAAACCTATGGTGCAGACAATGAGGATATCCTGCTGTCCAGTGTGGAATTTGATATGGAGGTGATGCTGCCGACCTATCGGTATATCGAGGGAATCAGCGGTCAGTCCAACGCATTTGAAATCGCCCGCCGATATGGACTAAAGGAAAGCATCATTCAATTTGCGAGGGAACGCAAGGAAGCGGATCGCAGCAAGGCGGATATCGCAATGGAAAAGCTGGAGCAATCCCTGATGGAAAATCATGAGCTGAAGGAAAAGCTGGCTGCTCGCTTACAGGATGTCAAGCAGCTGCAGGCAAGCCTGGAGAAGGAGAAAAAACAGCTGGCGCAGCGGCGGGAGGAAATTCTGGAAACAATCAGGGAGGATGCCCAAAAGCAGCTGGAGTCCTCCTTGGAGGAAGCTCAGGATATCATCGAAGAGCTGAAGCATATGCACAGTGAAGCGAAACCGCATGAGATCAGCGACCGCAAGGCCAGATTGAAGCAGCTGTCATCGCTGGACGATGCAGATACAAGTGATACACAGCAGGAGCTGCCTTCCTATCAGGTGGGGGACTATGTGAAAATCAGCAAGCTGAGCTATTATGGAGAAATCATTTCCATGAATAAGGATAAGGTCTGCGTACTGGCAAACGGTATGAAAATGAATACGACGCTGCAGGAAATCGAACCGGCTGTAAAGCAGGTGCAGAAAACAAAGAAAAAAGGCTTTGCCAAAGCAAGCGTGCGCTCGTTTTCCATGGAATGCAATGTCATCGGTATGCGGGTGGCGGAAGCCCTGCCGATCATCGATAAATATCTGGATAATGCAATGCTTGCGAAAGCAAATAATGTCCGCATCATTCACGGTATGGGAACCGGAGCCCTGCGCAAGGGGGTTCATGACTTTCTGAAACGCAATCCGCGTGTGGAGAGCTTTCGCATGGGAGGTCAGGGAGAAGGCGGACTGGGAGCAACCGTTGTTGTTTTAAAGCAGAAGGGAAGCGGTAAATAATGGCAAATATGGCAAAAATAGAGGATAAGCTGAAAATCCTTCCTGCTCTGCCTGGCTGCTATTTAATGAAAAACAAGGATGGAGATATCATCTATGTCGGAAAAGCAAAAAAGCTGAAAAACCGTGTACGGCAGTATTTTGTCGGTGCCCATGATTTTAAAACCACCCGCCTTGTCAGTAACATCGACGATTTTGAATATATCGTAACATCCAGTGAAAAAGAGGCGCTGCTGCTGGAAATCAATCTGATCAAAAAGCATACACCGCCCTACAACATCATGTTTATGGATGATAAGTCCTATCCATATTTAAAGCTCACAAAGGAAAATGCCCCGGTATTGAAGGTGGTGCGCAATACGAAGGATCGCAAGGCCTATTATTTCGGGCCGTTTCCGGATTCCGGCGCGGCATGGGAAACGGCAAAGCTGTTGAATCGCATCTATCCGCTGCGCAAATGCCGGCGGATGCAGAAAAAGGAATGCCTGTACTATCACATGGGACAGTGTCTGGCGCCCTGCATCAAGGAAATTGATGAGCGTGTGTATGCGGACATGGTCAGCGGTATTCAGAAATTCATGCGGGGAGATGTCAAGGATATGCTGGATACCCTGCATCGGGAAATGGAACAGGCGAGTGAGGAGCTGCTGTTTGAAAAGGCACAGGAGAAGCTGAGCCTGATCCATGCCATCGAGCATGTGACGGCAAAGCAGCAAATCGACTTTAAGGACCGCAAGGACCGGGATGTGTTTGGCTATTATGTTGATAAGGGCTATATATCCATTCAGGGCTTTTTCCTGCGTGGAGGTAAGCTGCTGGAGCGTACGCTTTCCATCGAGCCGCTATATGAAAATGAAGCAGATGCCTTTGTTTCCTTTATCCTGCAGTATTATGCGAACAATCCCCTGCCGCAGGAAATTCTCATACCAAAGGAGTATGATATTACGCATCTGGAAGAAATTCTGGACACAAAGATATTGCAGCCGCTTCGCGGAGATAAGCTGAAGCTGGTGGATATGGTGCTTGCCAATGCCAAAAATGCGCATGAACAGAAGTTCGAGCTGGTGGAACGCAAGGAAAGCCGGCGCTATGAGGGGATGGAGCAGCTGTGTAATCTTTTGCAGAAGGAAATTCATCGCATCGAGCTGTTTGATAACTCGCATATCTCCGGTACGCATAATGTCAGCGGTATGGTGGTATATCGGGACGGTGAGCCGAGCAAGAAGGATTATCGCACCTTTCGTCTAGGCGAATACATAAGCGACCTCGACTCAATGAAGGAGGTCATCTATCGGCGGTACTTCCGGCTGTTGAAGGAAGGGGCGCGCTTTCCTGACCTGCTGATTGTCGATGGTGGCTATCTCCAGATTGAGGCAGCCAGAGAAATTATTGAAGCACTGGATATTCCCTTAACAATCTGCGGACTGGTTAAGGATGACAATCACAGGACGAGCAATCTGATGGATGTAAACGGAAATATTCTGCCGGTAAAACGCGACAGCTCTCTGTTTTTCCTGTTGACCCAGATGCAGGATGAGGTGCATCGCTTCGCCATCTCCTATCATCGCAAGCTGAGAGGGAAAGCTATGACGAAGTCCATTCTGGACGAGGTGGAAGGCATTGGGGAAGTCCGTAAAAAGGAAATCTGGAAGCATTTCAAATCCCTGAAACGCCTGAAAGAGGCCACAATCGAGGAAATACGTCAGGTGGTTCCGGAAAAAGTAGCACAAAATATCTACAATATCCTGCATAATACAGACCAAAAAGCAGAAGATGCATAAGATAAAGGTAGGTAGGAACGTTAGGGGGTAAGTGCTACGCAAAAAATACTGACGCAACGTGAAAAAGAGGTTTTTGAATTACTGATTGCCAATTACAGCACCAAGGAAATAGCGAAACTGATGAACATATCCGATAAAACGGTTAGAAACCATATATCCAATGTTATGTTGAAGCTTGGAGTAAAAGGAAGAGCCCAGGCGGTCGTTGAGCTGCTGAAATTGGAGGAATTAACGCTTGAATAGGCAGGACGTGTATACGTTCTGCTTTTTGTGTGAGCACTTGATAAAATAGCGAAAGCATTGGCAAAACTACTGCACTAACCGCCTGTATGGCATACGAACGCAGGGAATCTATCCTGCGCGGAAAGCCTAGGGCTTCGACAGCTACATACAGATATGGAAAACACAGTCGTGGAAAATTTCCAAATATTGTAAAAAACTATAGTTTTTTGGATTCTTTTGCCGGAAGGATTGATTCTGTTCTACAGATGGTGTAGAATGACGAGTGAAGAATTCCTTATCCGGCAGGACTGTTTTTTATGTCCTGGCGGTTATGGTGGAAAGGTATCGAGGAAGGAGCTCGCATATGAATTATGTTTATACTTATGTAGAGGATGAGCAGGAAGCTGTCCGTATGCGGCAGGCACAGGCAGAGCTGCAGAAGCGTCAGCAGGCTGTCTGCTATTTTGATTACGGCAGTACAAAGCAGTGGGAGCAGCTGCAAGCCGTGTGGAAGCAATCGGATACCCTGTATATCTATGATATCGCACACCTTGCCAGTGAGGTGCTGGAGCTGAAGCAGCGACTGCGCGAGCTGCAAAGCAGCGGTCTTTGTGTCAGATTGAGCGATGAGCGCACGGTTGATCTGGAACAGATGCTGCTAATGATTGATTTTGTGACAGGGACGATTCGCAAACGCAACTATGCCCTGCAGCTGGAGGGCATTCACAGGGCGCTGGAGAAGAAGAAAAACGGGGAAGGCAGCTATGGCAGACCGAAGATGGTATTACCGGATGATTTTGAGGAGAATATCCGAAAGATCATGCGTAAGGAAATGAAGCATGAGGATTATCAGAAGCAGCTGGGCTTCAAGCGCTCCACCTATTTCAAAATGGTGAAGGAGGTTCGGGACAGCTGGAAAACACAGGAAGAAAAGAGTGAAACCTTAACAGTATCCCAAGAGTGAGCGTCTTGCTCTTTTTTTCATTTTGAAAGTCGTGTATAATAAAGAGCGAGGTGAGCCTATGCTACTGAAACGAAGTGTGTTTGTCATCCTGCTGATTGCACTGTTCAGCGGATGCTTTTATATTATGAATCAGCATTATGATGAATTGGCCAGATACCCCCATGAGCTGAGCGAGGAGGAACGAAGTCTGGTGCTGTCCCATCTCAGCACCGAGCAGATCAATTACCTGGTATCGCAAAAGATTGAACCGGAACAATTTCTTCCATTTATCGATATCAAGGATTTTGAGTTGAATAATACCCTATGGTATGATGTGGCGTATCAGACACAGAAGCCGTCGCATACGGAAAGTGATCAGGCGGTTAAGGAGTACATCGTGAGCTTTATCAACCGCTATCGTTCACGTATGGAGTACGGACAGCTGCATGACCTGTTGACGAATTATAGCTACAACGTACTGACACGCTTTTTCGATGAAGGCGATCCGAATATCGAAAATGCCCGTCTGATTGCACAGCCCGATGATCCGTATCTGGTGCTGAGCGGAAAAAATACGCTGTATACCTATGAGCCAAAGAATCTGGTCTCCATCAATGACCTGCCGCACGCCTCCCTTGTACCGCAGGCCAATGATATTACGATCAAGAAGGAGGTCGTAAAGCCGTTGAGGGAGCTGTTGGCAGCTGCAAGGGAAGTCAATCAGAAGGAAAACGGGGATATGAAGGTGATTGCCGGTTATATTTCCTATGAGGATCAGATGAAACTGTTTGAAAAAGCAAAGCTGATCTTTGGGGATGAGGTGCTGCAGCATTGGGATTATCCGGGACAGAGTGAATTTCAGCTCGGCTATACAGTGCGCCTGCTGCCAAACGGTATGACGACGGAATTCGATGAGGAAAAGGAAACTGACAAGGATAAGGATACAGGAAAGAAGGAGGAAGCGAAGAGCTCGGATAAAAAGGATAAGAAAAATCCGAGTGAGGAGGAGCGCGATCAGGAAATCTGGCTGAAGGACAACGCCTACAAATTCGGCTTCATCATCCGCTATCCAAAGCAAAAGGAAGATACGACCGGAAAACGTTACCAGCCCTACACCCTGCGCTATGTCGGCAAGGATATTGCGAAAAAGCTGCATGATGAGGGCTATGTACTGGATGAAGTGAATATCAATGATCTAAAGGAGTAAGAACAGTCTCGTGCTGTTCTCAGACTGTTGACAAAGTGACTGTCGACAGTCTTTTTAAAATCTGATAGAATATCTGTGGCAGAAACGTACTTCATAAACCCAAAAATAGTCGACGTTTCTGCCATTTATTATGCCAAAAATGAT
>NZ_JANGCA010000076.1:0-14530 GCF_024463855.1 Clostridium sp. DFI.1.208
GAAAAATTCTAACGCATAATCAATGAGTTTTTGTGTACCAAAAAATATGATTCCTTCAGTTATTTTGTAGTTAAGACACAATATTTAAAAATGGCATCAACCACATTTCCTTAGGTTGATGCCATTGCCCTGTTGTTCAGGGCTTTTTTCTATTCCTTACACAGCGTAAGAAACAACTTGCGATTTCTTCACATTCTTTCCAAATCAGAATGTTTTAGAAAACATTCAAAAGCATTTTGAAGTATAGCTTTATACAGATAGCCACTTGATATCATTTTAAGGAAGACTACTTCATGATTACAGTGTCTCCCTAATAACCATTTTCAGAATAAAAGCGGCGAGCTGACGCTAACGCATCAAGCTCGCCATTATTTATTTACCGTGTGTTCCTTTTCTTTTTTTTGAGGCTGTTAAAATAGAAATCACTATACCTGAAGCTACTAAGAGTAACACCCAAAGCGATCTGTTGAATTTATCTCCGGTTTCCGGTACTTCTTTTGTCTTTGTCCCTGGTGTATTCACATTCACCGAAGACTCCAAATCATTATCCTTTTCATTCTGCCAGGAAGGACTTGTTACATTATCCTTTACCCCCTCATCGATATCAACACTATCCTTTCTGTAAGACAAAAACTTGGCAAAAGCTATTTCTCCCTCCTTAATGATTCCAGTTTCTCCCGATTTTTCCACCTTGTAGGCTTTGTTGTTATCGGTATCCTCTACTGTATAGCGAATTCCGGAAGGAAGACCTTTAGCAGTAATACTCTCTTCATGCTTTAAAACAATGCTCGCTACACCCTGCTTAAATCTCATGTCTCCATAAACACCCGTGATTCTCTTATCACTCAGAGTCACGGTAAATGTAAAGTCCTTTTTCTTTTCTTCTTCATTTCCGGCTACTGTATTGGAAATCATCAGACTTCCGGTTTTAACCTCAGGCTCTGTTGGCGTACTGTTCTTCGTATTAAGGAATTCCACTGTTGAAACATTCGTTGTAATCTTGCCTTTCGCACCTTTTGAGGTTGTGATATAACCATCCTGATTACTTTCAACCTCAACAACTTCATACGCTGTTCCTAACGGAAGATTTATGGCAGACTTACGTTCCCCATGCTTCAGAGTAAATTCGTCTGACACACCACTCTTGAAGCTTATATCACCGAACAATCCGTTAATTTTTGTATCCTGAAGGTATACTCGAAAATGGAAATCCTTTTTCGTATCTCCCTTAGTTCCATCTACAAGATTAGATATTGTCAGATTACCACCTTTCCACTCGGCAATCAGCTTCATAGAAGCTGTCTGAGCCTTCACCTCTATGCTGTCACCTGGTTGATACACTTTATCTTTATACTTCCAACCAATGAATTTATACCCGTCTTTCATCGGAGCTGTCTTAACCATATGCGTTTTACCAATTTTAATAACTTCCTCATCATATTTCTCAATGCCATCCGGAGATATTCCACCGGCCAAATCATAGGAAATGACTCCCCAGTCCTCCAGTACATCGGCCGTTCCATTACCATCTTCATCAAATCCCCAGGCCGCATACACTGTTATATTTTCTTTTCCAAATATAATCTCCGTGATTGTTTCCAATTCACAATCATTCCATTGATAAATTCTATTGTTTTCCTTTGTTGTCCAGCCAATGAAAACAACAGCCTTTCCATCTACCTTACTATGCATTGGCTTTTCATCTGATAGTATCGCCTTCTCTTTCGGCAAATATTTGTTAATATCCTTCGGCATGTTCTGAACGATTCCATCGTTAAAAGCATTTTCTGAATATAACAGCTGTGAGAGTGCCTCCGTATAATCTGCCTGGTTATTTCCATTGCGATCTTCTGCCCAAACTGCATAAAGTGTTACATTTTCAGTACCCATGACGATAGTGTTTCCGCTAATCAATACGTTTTCTATGTCGGCCTTTTGTTCTGCAGTAAAAGCTGCGCTGTATGGCTGGCGACTCCAGCCGACAAAAATTTCTCTCGCTTTACGTGTAAAGCCCTTCTCCTCTGTTATAGCAATACTCTCACCATGTTTGATGCCGTTTTTCTCTGCCGGTGTAGTTCCATTGCCACCATTTAAATCATACTTCAAAGAATATGTCTCCAGTACATCAGCTGTACCGTTGCCATTCTCATCATAGCCCCAGGCTGCATAAACCGTAACGTTTTCATTACCAAAGGTAACTTTTTTAATTGTTTCTATAGGTGTATGAGTCCGTTCGCAGATATGAGGACTCTGTGTTGTTGTCCAGCCGAGGAATACTACCTTCTTGCCATTCACCTCACTGTGACTTGGCACTGTTTCGCTCAATGAGGCCTTATTACCCGGTAAATAAATCTTGTTGTCATTGGTAGGCATATTTTCAACGTTACCTTCGATGACATTGGCATCATATACCAGCTGATGTTCCTCCAGATAGTCTGCTATTCCATTATTGTTGCTATCAGCAGCCCACACGGCGTAAACATTGGTATTTCCATCTGGATCTGCAGCATCCGTTTCCAGCATCGTTACTTCTGTCTGTATGCTGTCTTTCAGCGTTTCATATTCCCTTGAATTTGTAATAATCGTATCAAGAGTCGGTTTAATACTCCATCCCACAAAAATATGATTCCCGTTTTCAAAGGTAAAGCTTCCAGATGTCCCTTCCGTGCTCCCTGATTCATCATGCTCTATCTGCTTACCCGCAATATCCTTAGCAGTTGAGGATAGCTGTACTTTCTCACCTGCTACATGATAATGAGGACAAATCACATCTTTACGATCAGAAGCAGCGTCATGGTATCGAACGTGTACAGCATCATCATTATAGTCAGGATTTCCATTACCATTTCCATCGATTGCCCATACCGCATAAAGCGTAAGGTCCTTTTCCGGCATCGAAAGCACATCATCAATAATAATTTTGTTAATGACCTCTTGTGAAGCATCCGCTGATAACGGTGAGGATATTTTTTCCTTACTCCAACCGGCAAAGATTGCTCCTTCTCTTTTCAAATTGTCCGGCTTTGCCGCTATTGGAACAGATTCATTGGCAATGTGCGCAGAGGATCCCGGCACATCGCCAGTGCCACCATTACCATCATAACGTACGGTGTAAAGCTTGTTTATCTGAGCGGTAAACATCCTATCCTTCATGATCGGCAATTCTTTGAGCTCCTCGGTACTATATACTTTATTATCGGCATCAGACCATTGACCATCAAAACGCCAGCCATCTGCTTCTTTAACAGTTGGAATCGTCCCAACCGTATTTTTGTGCCATACCTTTATACTTGCCTTACTGATCGTAGCATTTTCTGCTTTGAAAGTAATCGTGTGAGGCGCTTGAAGCCCAATCGATAAATTCGTATTCTTTTTGAGATTTTCCTCGTCACAGTTAACAACAATGGTGCCTGTAGCACTCTTGTTGTTGCCGTCTTCTTTAAATATCCCATCTTCCGGCAACGAGAACTTCAAAGGATATGCGCTATTTATATCAGTATTCCCGGGGTTTGTAATTTTCACATGGTAAGTATCAGCTCGGCGTCCGGTAAATTTAAAAGTTCCGTTCTTCGCAGTTGTTTCATGACTTTCTGTATCGTCACTTCCCACTGCATTCTGATGAGGCGCTTCTATCTTTACATCACCTTTGTAAAGCTCGTCCGTATCCTCATCATAAACGCCATTGAAATTCCTGTCTACAAAAATCTTTCCTTCAATGATTCCTGTCTGGAACTCCGCTTGTATATGCGGCAAAGGCATATGTCCACCGTTTTCTTCATTACCTACTGTATACGGCGTATACCCGCAAGGCCCGAAATTAACAACACTCCCCACCAAAGCTGATGTTGCCTTTTCTGCTTCATAATGCAGATAGATTTTTATTTCTGCATTATTTGGTATTTCTGTGACCGTATCCTTCGCGCTGATACGAAGCATTTTTACTGTAGACCAATCTGATATTTTATCTGCATCTACATAATTATCTTTATTATTATAATAGAGCGGATCACCTATCGCTGCTTTGGAATCAACCGTTGTACTATACTGCACCTGTAAATCACTTTGAGAGCTTCCTATCATCGTAGCAGGTCCACTCATTTTCATATTAAATTCAAACGGCTTGTCCTGAATATGGGTATCCCAGTTGTCCCCCTTCTTGGGTACTGGAATATAATAATAAAAGGCTTTTGCGTCTTCCTCACCAAATGGTCTGCCGGTTTCGTTTTTGGCAGTAAACCGAAAATCAATGCTATGAGTATCTTCTTTTAAAAACTCAATTTTCTTATCTATCTCATAATTGGCATATCCTTTATCGCTGATATCAGCAGAATCACCCTCAGACAGCTTTGCGCCAAAGCCAAAGCTCAGACCAAGACGCGCCGCTACAATTGATAGCTTTGTATCATCAGCATTTTTATTAAAGGTACAAAATTTCTCTGTTGTATCCGCATCGCCATCCCAATCATCGGTATCTGACTGTATATATTCACTCTGCGTACCACCGGCCTTATCAGATGCCAGAGATGCACTTTTTATTCGCACACAGTTCCGCATATCCAGGGCCATGGCATCCGCAACCTTATCAATTTTCATATCGAAAGACAGACCAATCTGATACTGTCCCAGATTCTGCGTAAACCAGCCGACCGGAGCCTTGCCACTCTCAAATGAAATTTTGTACATTCTGTAATCATTCGCGCATTCACTATCAAGAATAGTATAATCCGTCTTTTCCTGCAATGGAGCACTTTTTACCTTTCCAGTCTCTGGCGTACCATCCCCTAACAGGACGCGGTCGGCCGTACTTCCTTCCAATCTGGTTAGCTTCAAATTCTCTATCTTAATGGATTTTGGTAACCGGATATAGATTTCCGTATCCATTACCAGCCTATGAATTGAGTACGGATACGCCGTGGAGGCGATAACACCGTTGAATTGAACTGTCTCTCCGGCAATCGTGGAATGTATATCCAATACTGGAATTTTTTTGCCATTTTCTATTGTATTTATCAGCGCAAGAGACACCTGATTGCTCTCACTGGCTGAAACAAATTTTGCGTCGAAGGTAGCTGGAACAACAGTTTCATCACGGGTTTGCGTATCGTACATTTTCATAGTCACAAACGATGGGATATTTTTAGGTTCCGTGGCTTTTTTTAGCTTTCCCAATGTTCCTGCACAAGCGGAAGACGGATCTGCTGTTCGAGACTCGACATAGCCCATATAGTTAGCATCATAAACACCGACATTTGCGCGTATATTGGTGAAATACTCGTCCTTCTTGAGCCCTGCCATCTCAGCAGTGAACAAAGCAAAGCCGTTGATACTTGTAAGTGCATGGGAGTATTTCGTTTCTGACGTCTTGTTCGTCGTATACCAAACCTCAATCTGATTCCCACTGGTAGCAGGAATTCGCTGTGCAATTACTCCAAGTTCATCCGAGTCCTGATAAATAAATTCCACAGTCTGTGGTTCACTCTCCATTGTCCCTTGGTTAGACACAAGAAACTGCCCAAGGAAATAGACCATATCCGGCGCTGAATCATAGACGCTGACAATACCTGGTTTCCCAGAGATACCATCGCCTGAGCTTTGTCCCTCCATCCTTATATCACTCGCGTTTCCGGCCTCGAATTGATCCAAATTTTCCTTATTAAAATCGTTGTTTAATATATTGACAGTATTCGCAGTCGTTTCATAAAGACCGTCTGCATAGGTAATCGTTCCACCCACTGCTGTAGGATTAACTGTCCCTATTCCGTCCGCCTTTATAAGTTGAATCTTCGGATTTCTCCACTCAATTTTATCTTCAGCATCACAAGGCTCTCCATCCTTCCATTGAAAATAAGGCGTGAAATAATCATCCCGGGGAATATACATGTTTTCCCAGATCAAAGTAACAGTATGATTGATATTGTCGATTTTCTCATTAAATTGAAATTTCTGCTCATCCTTGTGATGAACAGGATCCATCCAGTTATCGCCATATTCCTTTGTATCAAAATCTGTCCGCACATACTCCGCATAGGTGCCCCTTGTACTATTGTACGGCAGCGCGATAGTAACCTCCAGTTTTTGAAAGAACATCCCCATGCTGTAGCGGGTTTTGTCCGGGCGAAAACGAATCTGCTGCATTTTAAAAGGTGTATTTGCTGCT
This sequence comes from Clostridium sp. DFI.1.208, assembly GCF_024463855.1. NCBI lineage: Bacteria > Bacillati > Bacillota > Clostridia > Eubacteriales > Clostridiaceae > Clostridium > Clostridium sp. DFI.1.208. The sequence continues at coordinate 6,158 of NZ_JANGCA010000076.1, forward strand.
GCAGGAACTATTCTCTTTGAATCCCAAGAGGTCATAACAGGGCCAGAAGTAAGCTTGTCACCTGCGATTACAGCTTTTCCGGAAACCTTCTGATATTCTCTTTGTTCATCCCCTTGTCCGGAATAAACACTGACTTCTAATGGATTTTTCATCGTTGCGCCAAGTTTCTTATTCCAAAGTGTGGTATCCGGTGCCAAAATGATATTGAAGCTGCTATATTCTGCTGTATCACGAAGAGAATAGGTAATCGTACCGGATTTAGGGCGATAGCTTCCATAGGTGTTATCACTATTCAACTCTTCGATATTTTCTGGTGATACACTCGCTACCAGGCCTGTCATAGAATTTGGTTTTGGATACTCTACGACGATCAGACCGTCCGGAACGTTTATTTCCACCCTTTTATTCTTTAAATTCAGTGTGCTTTGAACTTTGACATGCAAAGTTACCGACTTCGTATAATCAATGGTAAAAAAGCCATTTCCTTCTAACAAGGATTGTTCCGTACCTGCATCATCTTTAATTACTGCCGTCGTAATCTGCATTCCCAGATTTTCTTTTGCCAAAGTCTTTTTCGGCATCTCGGATAACACATTGTCAGCTTTATGCTCTGGTGCTTCTGTTGATGGATCCTCCGTTTGCGATGTCTCGTTCAGCTTATCCGCGTCTTGTTGCTTGTTTGCATTTGACTCGGGTATCTTCTCCTCAGAAAGAAAAGAGTCCTCTTCCTTGTACTCCTCAGCCAGAACCCCCGCTATATTTGTAACAGTAATCCCCGTACAGAGGATTGCACATACAAGATTTCTCCCTCGTATCTTCTTCAGACCTCTCATGATCAATCACTCACTTTCTAAAACCTAATAATAACCTGATAGTATAATAAGCTTCGTTACTTATATAAAATTCCAAATTCTCAACGAAATCGCTTTTCCATAATCTGCTCAACTTCTAAAATATAATATTTCTTGAAGTCTCCACGCTATCCGCTGATTATTTTAAAGGCAAATAGCATAATCAATCGATGATATAAAAGGATGGAATTGAAGGTGTCACCTTATTCTGTTAAGTACATAAGACATGTCTTCCCATTATTTCTTTTGAATATTCTGTTCTGCCTCCTCCATTAGGATTGCATGCTTGATAAGATTTGCATGCCGATAAAAGGTAGACCTCTTGATGTTCAGTTCTTTTTGGTATTCACTTAATGCCTCCCTGTCAACTAAACGTTTTCTTATTTGTTCCTCAAAGTCATTCGGCAAATCAATTGATGGCCGTCCATAATTTCCTTTTCCCTCTAATTTTCTTTGCAAAGCCTTCTGGATGCCTCTATGCTGACTTTCCTTCATCTTCTTGCGGTTCAAATCTATAATATATTCATAAAAGGAAGAAAGTACAGCTGCATCAATGACCATCCCCTGAATGGATAGCTGTATTCCGTTTTTTGCATATTCCCGCAATTCATTTTCCACCTGTATGACATCCTCTCCCAGAGCGGTGAATGATGTAAGTTTCAAATTTTTATGTTTCATCCCAGTATCCTTTCTTATGTTTTATACGTTGCATCTAATTTCCATGCGCTAGTGAGGTCATACGAAATCCAAAACACCACTGCAGGATTTCCATGCATTATATTTTTACAGCACCTAGTAATTCACTTCACTAAGCAATGCTATCCCCGTGTCTAACTGCTGGTTTCCAAATATTTCTTCAAGAGCCTTGTAAGCACCTGAAGATCGATTGGCTTTGCAATATGGGCATTCATTCCGCAACGCAGGCATTTTTGAATATCTTCAGAAAAAGCATCTGCTGTCATAGCGATAATAGGTATTGATACAGCAGCTGCATGCTTTGATGTACGAATCGCCTGTGCAGCCTCATATCCAGTCATATGCGGCATTCTAAGATCCATGAGGATAGCATCATAATATCCAACAGGTGACTTTTCAAACATCTTTAAACAGCTTCGTCCATCCTCTGCCCACGCAACCTCCATCCCTATATCCATTAGCAATTCTCGTGCAATCTCCGCATTTAATTCATTATCCTCAGCAAGCAGAATACGGTATCCGGATAGACGCATATCTGTATTCCTATCCTCATCCTTTTTTATTTCCATATCCATATATTGTCTTAGACCATGAAATAATGTTGATTTGAACAGAGGCTTTGAAATAAACCCAGAGATACTGGCTTCACGCGCTTCTTGTTCAAATTCACTCCAGTCATATGCCGATATCAATATAACAGGCATTTCATTTCCTAATCGATGCCGTATCTCTTTTGCCAGCTGAACACCATTCATACCGGGTAGCTTCCAATCCGATAATACTATTTGATAATCGTCTCTGTTTCTGTTATGCTCAATCAGCAATTCAATGGCAGCTTCCCCGCTCTGCGTCCATTCAGCATGAACTCCCATAGATTTCAAGATACGGATAGTGTTTTTGCCAAACAGCTCATCATCATCTACAACGAGTATTTTCCATGGAGGAAGAACCATATCATAAGCAGCAGAAGGAGCTTTTTCAAAATCGAGGGCTATATGAACTTCAGTGCCCTTCTGCAGCTCACTCTGTATATCTATGGTTCCCTGCATGGCATCAACTATATATTTTGTAATCGCCATTCCCAAGCCTGCTCCCTCTGTTTTCTGTACTCTTGCATCATCTACCCTGCTATAGGAATCATATATTTTTTTCAAAAAATCAGGAGACATTCCGATTCCATTATCCTTTACACAGATATGTAGCTGCACATAGTCTTCTCCCTTTAAAGATTTCTCTTCATATAAAGTTAATTGAATGAATCCCTCCTCCGGCGTGTACTTTACCGCATTTGTTAACAGATTCAACAGTACCTGATTTAAGCGTACACCATCACACCATACATGCTCTGTCGCTATCGTATCGATTTGTACTTCAAAGCTCTGCTGCTTTGCTTTCACCTGCGGCTGCATTATGTTGACAATTCCTTCCACAACCTCTTTCAAAGATACCTGCTCAGAAGACAAGGTCAATTTACCGCTTTCGATTTTCGACATATCTAAAACGTCGTTGATAAGTCCCAGCAGATGTTTACCGGACAGTGTGATTTTTTTCAAACAGTCCTTCACATGTTCCCGATCATTTATATGATTTTCAGCTATCGCCGTCATCCCTACAATTGCATTCATCGGTGTTCGGATATCGTGGCTCATATTTGCTAAAAACTCACTTTTTGCTTGATTTGCCTCCATTGCAAGTCTTCGAGCATGATCAAGCTCCTGTACCTGCTGCTGGCTGATATAATAAAAACGAATGAATATAATCAATAAATAACCTATGACAAAGCTACAGGCAAGCATGGTTGCCATCATCCTTTGAGACCCTAAAGCATTCATCGTCTCACTTAATATACCGTACGGCATAACTGCAACCAGAATCCATTCAGAGTTTGGTAACGCGGTTCCAAAAATCTGCCGGTATTCGCCCTGAACTTCCAACGTTGTTGCATAATTCCCCTGTCTCTTCCATGCCGCTGCAAGACCATACAGCGGATTGTTTTGTTTTGTGCCGTTTCCCTGATGTAATTGATCAAAATATTTCCATAGCTCCGGATTTTCATTGCGTATTACAAAACTATAGTCAGGACGTATGATATGATAATACAGTATGTCAGTTGCATCATCCAGTGATAAGAAATCAGTAATATATGCTAACGGTACTGCTGCTATCAAGCCAATTGATTTCTCTTCACTTTCCATCGGATATACAGCCTTAACACCAAATAAAACTATTTCGCGTCCATTTGCGTCCACTCCTATAGCCACTCGATGTTCCCCCTGCTTTAGCGCTTTTACAAACGGCTCTGGATTCTTGGGCTGCATTTGTTCTCCATAAAGGGGTTCAATACTTCCCTTATCGGAACAGAGTGCCAGATATTCAAAGTCTCTGATTTGTGCTCTGTAGACCAGCTCGTTGTACAGATTCTCCTTATTGCTGTTCTTTGTCGTAACAGCGGTAATAATGCCCTCAACCTGACGGAAACGTAAATCTATAACATTCTCAAAATTTTTTGAAATCTCACGATTCATTCCCGACATATATAGTTCGCCGACCTTATAAATACTTTTATTGCTTTTCTGATCCATAAAAAATACGAGCAGGCCAAAAACAGCCATGCTGATCAGCAGAAAACCAGTGAAGCTGAATGCTAGAAATCGCATTACATACCGATGTGAGCGCTGCGTTTTCATTTACAAAAATCTCCCAGTCTCTGATACGCTTTTATGGCAGCTATTTGCTGATCATACAATTTAGAAAGCTGAGGAAGGTGCTTTTCCACGCTTTGATAATCTCCTTCTCTACATGCTTTTGTAATTTGACTGCTGCATTCATACAGCCTGGTAAACGAAAGATTCTGACAGATTCCCTTTAGCATATGGATAAAGCGAAGGGCCTCATCATAATCTTTGCGAGCAAAAGCCTCTATGAACATAAAAAAGCTCTTGTCCTCGGAAAATTTCAAAAGGAATTTCGTAACCGTCTTTTCTAAGCGCAGTCTTGTCATCACTTCCTCATAATCACCGCCAAAAGCAGTATAGCAATCCTTTAAATTCATCGTATGTCTTCCTCTCTTTTATCCGAATCCGCTGTTTCTTCCTTCAAAAGACTCACTATCCCCAGATTTTTGTTCGCTTTCGCTTGATACATGAGTTCGTCCGCAGTTATGAAAAGCTCTTCAGCTCCCCCTTTCTCATATACACCGCCAATGCTCACCGAAACAGTTAGATTTGGATAGTCCGCCAGCGTCATTTCAGATACAGAATTGCGTATCTTTTCTAAGCGTTTGGTGAACAACGCTATCGGCAGATTCCAAAAGATAATGATGAACTCATCTCCGCCATAACGTATAACAGTGTCTCCTTTTCTAACACTGGAGCATATCAGCTTGGCGATTTTTTGTAAAACGATATCTCCGACAAAGTGACCATAGGAATCATTGATAGCCTTGAAATTATCGATATCAATTACGGAGAGATTTTGTATTTCATGAAGAAGAATATAATCTTCATAATATCTGCGGTTATATACTCCTGTTAATGCATCTGTATATAATAATTCAAGAGTTTCTTCATAGGTCAGAGTGTTCACAGCATCACGCCTTTTATGCTGTATTCCCTTTTTCAACAAGCCCTGCACATTATAGGAATCCGTTTGATCATAGGTAAGATTTAATGCAAGTGTAGTACTTATGTCTATCAGACCTTGTATAAGCATTGGATTAAACACACCGCATTCTCCATTTACAATCATGTGCAATGCCTTAGTATGTGAATATGCCTTTTTATAGCACCTCTCACTGGTTAGTGCATCATATACATCTGCCAGTGCTACCACCTGTGCTGCGATCGGTATCTCTTCTCCCTTCAGCCCATCCGGATAGCCGCTTCCATCATATCGCTCATGGTGCCAGCGGCAAATTTCAATGGCTACCTTGACAAGCTCGGATTCCCGCTGTTCCGCCGGTAATTCCATTAGCATTTTAGCGCCAATCTCCGTATGCGTCTTCATTACCTGAAACTCCTCAGCTGTTAATTGTTCCGGTTTATTTAAAATTGCATCGGGTATCGCGATTTTCCCTATATCATGAAGTGCTGAGGCTATGCTGATGATGTCTATATCGGTATCTGTCAGCATATACGAAGTGCTTTGGTGAACAAGGGTTTCCAACAAAAGCCTTGTTATCGTATGAACATGCTGGATATGCGAGCCACTTTCACCATTACGAAATTCTACAATATGGGATAGGATAGAAATCATCAGCTTATTATTTTCTTCCTGACTTTGATATTGCTGTGCAATTATTTCTTCGAGATAATGCTGCCGCGCATATAACAGCATTGTATTCGCTATTCGATGCTGGACAATCGCAGGGTCAAATGGCCGGCTTATATAATCAAATGCCCCGAAGTCATATGCCTGTTTTATATTCTCAGGAGAATTGTCCGCAGAGATCATAATAACCGCGAGGTTGGCATTCCAGCTTCTTTTTTTTATAAAAGCCAAAACTTCGAAACCATCCATTTCCGGCATCATGATATCCAGTAATAAAAGTGAAAATTCCGTTTTGTAGCGAGAAAGAAGAGTTATTGCCTCCACTCCATTTTTTGCTTCTACAATGTCATACTGGTTCTCAAGGATTTCAATCAGAAGAGCTCTGTTTATTTCTGAATCATCTGCTATAAGAATTTTTTGTTTATTCACATGCATCCATCGCTTTCATAACAAGGTATACTTCACGATTTTATTATAATTTCAGTTAAACACCCTGACAACATCCCGATTGGTAAGGTATACCCATACGTTTTATACAAAATTGGTAAGGTGAACAAATAGCTTCGCATATGCATACTGACAAACAGAAGGTCGCATACTATAATGGAAAAAAACCGGAAAGGATATGGGTATGGAAGCACAAGAAACGAAATTCTCATTTGTCTATCATGAAGTAAAGCAGCGCATCCTTACAAACCAAATACCACCCGGTGATTATATGCCCTCCTCAAGAATACTCTGTCATCAATTCAATGTGAGTCGTTATACCATCAATCGCGTCTTTGATGCACTGCAAAAGGAGGGATATATTGAAATAAAACCTCGCATCGCTCCTATCGTATTACCGCGAGAAGCCGTAATAAAGCAGGGGACGGAAGGTATTGACATTTTGCGAAGTCGTGATAACATTCTACAGTTATATCAGACATTCGCCTTAATACTTCCCTCCTTGTTAAGCTTTGCAGCAAAGCACTGTGATCTGGAAATCCTGTATCATTACAAAAAAGCTATAAAGGTCTCCCGTATGGGGATTTCCGCCGGAGGGTGGCGTCCTGTATCAAATCTGTTAAAAGAAATTCTGACAGTTGGAGGAAGTCCCTTGCTGGGAAACCTTTATTCTGTCTTTGAACTACATTCTCATTTAAGCTTTTTCACAGAAAACAGTACCTTTTTTCTGAAAGTCTTACGAAAGGATTCCATCCCCATAACAGCAAATCTTATCAGTATCCTGAAAGAAAAGGATACACATGTTATGTATACTCAGCTGACTCATCTTCTTCACAAATTTGTATATGCTGTTCAAGAAACTCTGCAGCATCTGGCAGATACATTGGAGACTTATCCCCTGCAGAGCCCTGCTGCCTTTTCATGGAGACCAACGCGCGGCAAGGATTATTTCTATACTCGCATCGTCAGTGATCTGAACCGCAGAATAGGCCGCGGTGATTATCCGCGTGGCACTTTTCTCCCCAGTGAAAAGCAATTGGCTGCAATCTATAATGTTTCTGTTTCCACAATACGAAAAGCACTGACAGAACTTTCACAACGAGGCTTTGTCAAAACGATAAATGGAAAAGGTACAATGATTATAACCCCGGATGATACCCGTGTAAGGCAGATTCTTCCCAATCCGGGACGAACAGAGGAGGCATTGCGGTACTTGCATGCTTTGCAATTACTGGCATTGATCATGCATCCTGCAACGGTTAATGCTGCCGCAAAATTCAAGAAAAAGGAGCTGAAGAGTTTAGAGGAAAAGCTCTATCTTCCGGATTCTATCTGTATTATAGATATATTTGAAGCTATTTTATACCATACGGATGCACAACCCCTGAAAAGCATACTGGAAGAGGCCTTTCGCCTCACAGAATGGGGGCATTATATTGCTTATTACGATCATAAAAAGCAGGTATTGCAGACAGTTAATAAAGGTCTGCGCTTAGCAGTACATGAGTTGCATACAGGAGACTACATAGAATTTGCTAATCGAATTGCTGATTGCTATTACCACATATTTCAGCATGCCAGAGACATCATGACAAACAAATACGGATTTTCTTCCGCTGCATCCATCCAGTTACCGGAGAAGTATTATTGAAAACTTCATTTGAAAGCATTTGTATATCTATATTTCCGGCATGGTTACTCTTTCTTTTCATCGATTTTTATTGTTTTTCTTTTCCTGCTCTACGTTTTAGCTATCGAAAATATCATCAATTTTATCTAAAAAGCAGGCTGTCTTTCCATAATGGCAATTCGCTCTTTCTTTTATTTTATCAATTTATCCTATTTGATATGCTTATGGACATTTGATAGATGAATAGCAGCGATAGATAAGTAAACTGAATTTTGCTTGATAAGCATTCCGCTATATTATCAGAAAGTATGTCTTATATTCTCACACTATATAAGAAAAACCCGCCATAGCGGGTCTCAGATTGTTGACAAAAGCCTATACCTTTTCGTAAGGACATAGGCTTTTTATTGTATATAGGCAATTTTCGAAATGAAATTGTCTTTTTTTGTATATTTTGAAGGATATATTGAATTTTTTGAT
>NZ_JANGCA010000077.1:0-14277 GCF_024463855.1 Clostridium sp. DFI.1.208
ACAAATCCACATTCACAATTACACATTTTATCACAACCTGAAGTGATACCAAATAATTCAGGTGGAAAGGAGAACTGGTATATTAAATTTATTACTCATTATATGAGTAACTTAAATATACCAGGAGATTTATATTTAATATGGCAAATAGAGAAAGAACAATCGAAAATAAAATCAAATTTTATGAGAATAAAATTGTTGCTTCTGAAACATTGATAGCAGAAGAACAACAAAAATTAGAAGGGTATAAGCTGGAGCTGAAGAAATGGCAGGTACATAAGAAAAATCTTGAAAAACTATTTCAAGAAATTGATAATGATGTTTAATTCGGTAAAAATTACAAGTGTAAAAAAATACACGCTATGAGAAGCCCATAATGGAACGCTAAGAGCCATCTTTACTTTCATGAACAACAAGTCAAAAAAGTTTGTAATTCGTCTTAGCGTTTGATTGTGGAAGCCGATTTTTTTCAAAAACGCAATTTTTAGTTCAAAAATAAGAAAACGGACTAGGAAAGGATAAAAAAATGAAAAAAAGAGTATTTATTGATATGGATGGAACATTGTATAGATTCCACGATCATATATTAGATGAATCAGGGCATGTGCAAATCGAAAAAATGTACGAACTTGATTTTTTTGTAAAATTAGAATCATTTGAAAATATGAAGGAAGCTATCAATCTTTTACATTCAGTAGATAAAGAAGAAATTGAGATTTTTATTCTTTCTTCTGCTGACACAAAGGAAGTTGTTCATCAAAAAAATATTTGTATTGATAGAGATTTTCCATTTATTGATGAAGAACATAGGTTGTTTCCAAAAACATGGGAAAGTAAAACCGACAAAATACCTGAAGGAATTTATGTAGGAGATATTTTAATTGATGATTACAATGTCAACCTTGAACAATGGAAAGATAAGGGCGGTACATCAATTAAGTTTGTGAACAACATCAATCATCAAGGAAAAGGTAGATATGGTGGAGATGTAGGCAAACTATGGGAGCATGAAATATTACGCTACGATATGAAACCAAAAGAAATCGTATTAAACATTGAAGAAATAATTGGAATACAGAGAGATAGATTTTTATTTCGATTTCCTGATGAAGAAAAAAACAAAGGTATCATGGAAAAAGTAAGTTCGGTATTTAATGAATGGAATTTATGCGAACATGATAGCAAAGTATATTTGGTGTTTACAGGAGATTTAGAAGAAAGCATTACTTTCGATTATGAATGGATGATAAAAAATATGGATGCAGAAACGATAGAAGATGGATGTTTCTCCAGTTATGCTGAAGCTTTGTATAATTGGATAGATAGTGTCATTCAAGATATTCGTGATCTTGGCGTGTGGAATGAAGAAAAAGGGCATGATTTTTATTTGTCGGTTGAGGAAATAGAGTATTGTGGATTAAAAGAAATCTACCAAGATGAGAAAGAGAATGATTTAGAAATGATGGAAGAAATGGATGAGATTGATAAATAAATGCAAAGCAATAAATAAAGGTATGTCATGACATTTGAAAGTCTGTTATAATATAAACTGAACAGAATGAGGTGAAGATAATGAATCCTTTTAAAAAAGCGATAAAAGAATCTCAAGATTATTACGAAAATTTCATTACTCGTAGTGTCCATAGTTCAAATAAAATTGAAGGAAATACTTTATCATATGCAGAAACATACGCTATCATATTTAATGATAATTCATTTTCTCTATCAGATGTAAAACCTAGAGAAATCTATGAAGCAATCAATTTAAAATATGCGTTACAAGAATCATTGAAACAACAAGACAATGAAATCAATCCATCTTTAATTGTAAAGCTAAATGAAATTATCAATAAAAATATCAAAGATACAAGTGGTTATCGTAAAATTCCAGTGTTTATTCGTGGGGCAGATTTTGTACCACCTGAAGCTAAATATGTATCGAATATGGTAATGGAACAACTCTATTTTTATAATCATAGTACATTGCCATTGTTAGAAAGAATTGCAGATTTTCATATTCAATTTGAGCATATACATCCTTTTGAAGATGGAAATGGCAGAACAGGTAGACTACTCATCAATCACGAATTGATTCGTAATAATGAAATACCAATCGTTATCCCTGATAATAAAAGAGCTGAATATTTTGAATACTTGCAAAATTATGATGTTAAAGGTTTAGCTCATATGATTGAAGAATTACAAAAAGTAGAGAAAGAAAAAATGAATTTATATGTAAAAGAAATTGTTAGTGAAGATATAGATAAAAGTATTGAAGAAGATTTTGAAGATAGAGATATTTGAAGTGTTAAAAGCAATGTTCATAAATGATGACTTGCTTTTTTTTACTAGGAAGAGGGTGGAACTATGATTTATGTTACAGGAGATATTCATGGTGAAATAGATATTTCGAAGTTGAACACTCAAAATTTCTCGCAAGCCAAGGCAGGTGATTATTTGATTGTCTGTGGAGATTTTGGTTTGATATGGGATATGAAACCAAGCAGAGCTGAAGAATATTGGATGAAATGGTTATCTGAAAAACCATGGATTACTTTGTTTGTGGATGGGAATCATGAGAACTTTGATCGTTTAAAAAACTATCCTATTACAGAAGAATGGGGTGGAAAGGTTCAGAAGATTTATGATAAGGTTTACCACTTAATGCGTGGGGAAATATATCTGATAGAAGGCAAGAAAATCTTTACTTTTGGTGGAGCGTTCTCACATGATAAAATGTATCGTAGAGAAGGAATTTCTTGGTGGGAAGATGAACTACCAACAAAAGAAGAATGTGAATATGCAATAGCGAATTTGAAAACTGTTGGAGATACTGTAGATGTCATTATCACACATGATGCACCGAAAAGCATTGCTCGAAGATATGGATATGATAGAGTAGATATGAGTCAAGTATATGCAACAGACAAGGAAGATATAACGGCATTCTTAGAACATATTTCACATTTTGTAAACTATAAACAATGGTATTGTGGACATTACCATATGGACTTTGATGATAGTGAGTCCTTTCATTTTCTTTATCAAACAATTTTAAAAATTGATATGTAATGGAGAGCATTTCTCCATTTTTTTATTTTAGAGAGGAGCAAATATGCCTGAAAAAAAGAAACTAAGTAAGACTAGAGAAATGTTAGTCAATGAGTATGTTAAATCGCTTGAACAAGATCAGCTACCTTGGATAAAGGAGTGGGGAAGCAAGCCACCTCATAACGCAATTACGAAGACACCATACAGACTTTATAACAAAGTTTTACTTTGGTATATTCAAGAACGAAATCATTATGAGGATAGTCGTTGGTGTACGATACGACAGGCAGAATCAAGAGAATGGTTTGTTAAGAAGGGAGAGAAATCCATTCCATTAGAGTTTTATTATTACTACAATAAGAGAACTCATAAATCAATGACGATTGAAGAATTCTACAAATTTATTACTGACATCAGAAAAAATGGAAGCCTTGATGAAGAGCAATTACAGGAATTGTTAAAAGAATATGTTCTTACCAGTTCATCATTTAATGTGTTCAATGTGCAGGCTCAAATGGAACACAGACACTATCTAAAAGATGGTACAGAGTATGTAAAAGCTACCGATTATTATCAGTTGTTAAAAGAAATCAAGGCAGACAAAAAGGCAAGTTATGAAGAAAAAAATCAGCGTTATACTGAATTGAAAGAACGATATGAATTAGTGACAGAAGAAATTCCTATTGAGAAAATACCTACGATTGAATATAAATCAAATGAAGTCGTTGATAGCATTATAAAGAATATGGGAGTGGATTATGAAGAGAAGGGAGATAGAGCATACTATAGTCCTTCCGAAGATAAAATTACTTTACCACCAATGACAACATTCCATTCAGAGTATGGATACTATGCGACAAAGTTACATGAATCTTGTCACGCAACAGGGCATTCCAGTCGCTTAAATCGTGATATAGAAAATAGATTTGGAAGTCAAAAATATGCAATAGAAGAACTAAGAGCAGAAATTGGTTCTTCTTTTTTGATGGCAGAATTGGGGTTAGAAGCTGACGAAACTCATGTGAATAATCATAAGGCTTATATCCAAAGTTGGATTTCTGAATTAAAAAATGATCCGAAAGTTTTATTTGATGCGATTAAGGATGCAGATGAAATTGTAGATTACATTAAAGATATTGAGGATTTTGAAAAGTATATTTCACTGTCTGAAATTGAACAGGAAACACTGGATACAATAGAAGAAGATATGGACGAATTAGAAATGGAAATGTGAGGTGACAAGAGATGGAATATGCAAATAAGGAAGCATTATTAGAAGCGTTAAGTTTAAATAAGAATGCCAGTGCAGGCTATGATGAATATCCTGATGAAGATATGGAGTCTATTACTTTTCATGAATCGGAAGAGAAAGAAATCACAAAAGAGTTTGATACAAAAGTAGAGTATGAGGATGTTTTAGAATGAACACAGACACAATTCAAATGAGTTTGTTTGACTACTTTATGGAAGATGAACAGTTTACCATTCCTGAAGCTACAGCACTTGTGAAAGAACAAAAAAACTTGCAAGTAAATGATGAATCTATTCGTGCAAGGATTTATGAAGGACTTGAATTAGGCATCTTTAAAAGGGTTGCTAGAGGTGTTTATAAAGTAGAAAGTCAATTAGAACAGAAGAAATCTACTTGCCTTTTAATCAATGGAGATGGTCGTGATTTATCGTTTATTGAAGACAATAGTATTGATGGAATCATTACAGACCATCCATATGATTTAGCAAAATCTCTGACTGGTGGCAATAGAAAATTTGCGACATACGAGTTATTTAAGTACACACAAAAAGACTTTCAAGAGAAGATGCGTGTGCTAAAAGAAGGAGCATTTTGTGTAGAATTCTTACCTGAAGAGAACGAAGTAAATTATCAATACTTGTATGAAATCAAACAAATGGCAATCAAAGAAGGCTTTAAATATTTTACAAAAGTGCCTTGGATAAAAGGCGATTTTAAAGCAAATACAGGGCGAAAATCAAAGAATAGGGAAGATATCATGTTCTTCTCAAAAGGAGAACCACGCACTCTTAAACTGGATGCGAAGAAGAATATTCAACTTGCGAAAGAAAATGATATTGATGTAAAAGGATTGACTTCTTATGAAGTGAAAGAACGCTTAGAGGCACATGGTTTAAGTGTTTTTTATATGAAAGGAACAAGTGGAATGTTACCTACAGAATTTCAAAGTGAAGTAGAAAACTTCCCAAAAGAATTTGATTTTCAACCAAGAAGTCGAACGCAAAAAGTAATGGAAGCAGAGAAACCAGTAGCACTTATGGTATCTATTATTGAATATATTTCGTTACCTGATGAACTTCTGTTAGATCAATTTGGTGGTAGTGGAAACTTTGGAATTGCGTGTCTAAATACAAACAGAAATGCAATCATAGTGGAGAAAGATGAACAAACTTTTGAACGCATGAAAGACAATATTGTGAACACTATGAAAGATAAAAGTGAAGCAAGTATCTCAATCAAAGAAGTTGATTTGGATGAAGATATGGACATGGAAATGGAACTTATGTAGATGAAAGAATCATCAACAAAATTGTTTGTAATTGCTCTTATAGGAACAATATGTTTCTGTTTATTTATCTTTATTAAGCAACTAATCAAGGAATATAAATCACGAAATTCTATTTTAAATGGATATTTTGTGAGTGCAGATATGTTTCTGAAAAAATGGAACGAAAGATATAAAAATGAAACATGGAACAAGTCAGGATGTTATGTGATTCTTATATATAGTCATGCGATAAAGGAGTTTCATAAAGAAAAATATGAAGCAATTTACATAGGTCAATCGTTACATTTAGCAAATAGAGTGAAACAACATTTACAAGGAAATGGAAACAAAAATGTATATCACGATTATCAAAATGGGAAACAAATTTACATTCATTTAGAACGCTGTATGCCTTCGTATATGAACAGAATGGAGAAAGATTTAATTCGATCTTTTAAAGCAACAAGGTCGTATAACATTCAAAAAGGTGGTGGAAAACATAGACGAAACAAAGACAATTTTAAATACAAATGAGGTATCGTTAAGATACTTAAATAATAATTTTATGGATACAAAAATGAAATTTTTGCACACGAAAGTGGTGTGGGGAAGATAATCCCTGCATCACTTTTTTTACAGTTAGGAGTGAATGAAAATGAAATTTGAAAGAGCGAGTACCTACAATTTTGGTGCAACAAAATTGAATCGTAGAAGGGTTTCAGGGGCTACCCCTGACAAGCAAGGGTGTGTATAGACACCATGCTTGTTATATACAATTACAACCTATTGGGAAACAGATTGTGAGGGAAAAATATGGAATTCAAAAGAATACCTTTTATCGCTGTTCAAAGAAAATTTAATCTGACAGATAGACAGATGTATTACATACGAGATCGAATTAGAAAATATCATAAAGAAGATGAATGGTTCATATTCGAGTACAACGCAATCGGAGAAAAAGAACTGTGGATTTATTTGGAAGGTGTGCATTGGATAGAGGAAGTATATCTTCAATATGATACACCATATATTGAAGCAGAAATCCAATTTGTATCGAAACAGATTAAGAGATTAGAAGAAGAATTAAATGTGCATTGTGACCCTATCCACTGTGAAGATATGGACATCATTGAACTCTCTATTTATTTTCAAAAAGCAAAGAAGACGATCTATAACGAAATCAATAAAAACAGGAAGGATTTAGAAAAATATATCATTGGAAAGAAACCAATAAAGCTATCTGAAGAAGGGGTGCGTTGGATGGAATTGAACCTATATCGGAAGCGATATATGAAAGACCTCTACTTATACAAAAGAGTGATGCAGGATAGAAAGCGAGAAAAAAACAATGCGACAAAAATTACACGAGGATGATAAAAGAAAACGAGTCAATGTTTTGCTTAGTAATAATGAACGAGAACTGTTAAAAGAAAAGATGGATAAATATGGATACGCAGATTTATCGTCCTATTTACGAGATGCAGGAATATACGAAAGACTGTATTTGGAAGATATAGATGGTAAAAAAGAAATATCTGAACTTGTCAGTAATATGATTGGAGAAATCAGGAAGTATTTATTTGAACAGAATAAAATATTGATGAAAAGCAGTCTTACAAGAAATGACATTCAGTTGTTGTCTGAACAAAACGATAAAATTTTAGAATCGAATATGAATTTAGTAAAACTTATAAATGAAGTGTTGTGGGTATCTTCAAGAGTTATTGCTGAAGACCCTAGCCGTTTTGTTCAACAAGCAAAACTATTTGATGATGATGCAAAATAGAAAGGGGGCAATGAAATGCCATATACAAAAAGAATACCGGTACACGCAGGAGAAAGAGGAACAGGTTTATATAATT
The DNA here is from genome assembly GCF_024463855.1 of Clostridium sp. DFI.1.208. Taxonomy (NCBI): domain Bacteria; kingdom Bacillati; phylum Bacillota; class Clostridia; order Eubacteriales; family Clostridiaceae; genus Clostridium; species Clostridium sp. DFI.1.208. Next base: position 7,433 of record NZ_JANGCA010000077.1, read on the forward strand.
GCTTGGAGTATGTACGCAATGGAGATAAGACAGAGGATGGGATTTTGGTAAATTCCTTAAACTGTACAGTTGAATTTGCGGAACAAGAATTTCTTTATATTCAAAGAAAGTATCATAAAGAAAATGATGATCGAGTTGCCTATCATGTTATTCAATCATTTGATATACGAGATGATATAACTCCTGAACAAGCCAACGAAATAGGAATGAAATTATGTAAAGAGATTTATCCAAACTATCAATGTGTTGTAAGTACACACATTGACAAAGGACACTTGCACAATCATATCGTTTTAAACGCAACCAGTTTGTCAGGAAGAAAGTTAGAAGATAGATTGGCAAATAAAATAGAAGGACTATATGGATTAAGGGAAGCAAGTGACCGAATTAGTTTAGAATATGGATGTCATGTTATGAAAGACTTCAAACCGATTGGTAAATACAGAAGAAAAGATTATTCAGGGAAACTTCAAGAAACAACCATTAAAAAGATATATGAAAATGCAACAGCGATTTGGAAACCACGAATTATTGAACAAATTGAGAAATTAAAAAAAGAAACAAACTCGTTTGATGAATTGATGGAACGATTAGCTTTGGAAGGGTATCAAATTAAAAGGGGAAAATATCTAAGTATAAAACCGTATGGTAAAGAAAGATTTACTAGACTTCATAAATTAGGAGATGAGTATAGTGAGGAAGCACTTCGTCAGTTCTTCAAAGACAAGAAAAAGGGAAGCTATGTGAAACAATTAAAAGCAGTAAATGGTTATAAAGGGAGAAGTAAATATTCTGATTCCTATGTAGAACAAGCAAATAATTCTAAGTTAGCTATGGAGTTGTCTAGTAAAGGACAACAGGTAGGAAAAGAATATCCTAAATACTACAATTCAAGATATAAAGAATTTTTGAGATATAAGGAACTTGCTAAATCATTAGATTTTATGAGTGCTGAAAAAATATTCTCTTATGAAGATCTAGCTGAAAAAATTGAAGCTGTAGAACTTGAGTTAGCTGAACGAGAAGCAGAATATGAGAAACAAAAATCAATCGTCAGAACTTTTGAAGAAAACGAGCCGTTTGCACATACTTATATTGAAACTTACAATGCCTATATGCTTTATAAAGAGCAGGTTGAAAAGTTTGGAGAAGAGAATATTACGATAAGTGAAGATGTACAGAAACATCTTACAGTGAAAGAAAACTTAAATGATGCCGAATTGCAGGAAGTACGAGAATTTATTCGTGGCTGCGGACAAGAGAAAAGAGAGGCAAACAGACAGTATTCTTATATTACTTATCTTCATAGCAAATTAACAGATTATGATAAGTTGCGTTCAAGAGCATTGGAGATGAACGGATATATTAAAGGTATGAACTTTGGTATTAAAATGATTGATGAAAAACGATCAACAGATGAATATTATTGTGTCAAATTACCGTACACAAAGAAGTATGTTTATTTAAATAAGAATTGTGTGACATGGAAAGAACATGGAGTCCGTGCGACTATGTATCTCATTGATGATGAAACATACGAACTATATAATGAAGATAATCAAAAGATTGGAGAAGTATCAGGAGATCAATTAGAACAGATTTCTAACGAGGAAAAGGAAGAGGTAAAAGAATACTATGCTTCATTGAAAGTAGAGGTGTAAGGAATGAAAAAGAAGTTAATCCTTGGTGGACTTATTACTTTGCTAACAGTTTCTTTAATTCCATTCATAAATTTGTTTTTTAAGGAACAAGAGAAAAAAGAAATTGAGAATAATGTGAAAGAAGTTGTGCAGGAAAAAGAATCAAAAAAGGAAGGAAAGAAACAAGAAAGCAGTACCTTGAGTTTTGCAGAACTTAAACAAATGAATTCAGATCTAGTTGCTATTATGTATATTCCTAACACGGATATTTATTTACCAATCGTACAAACTGCGAATAATGAGTATTATCTAAAGCATAACTTTTATAAGAATTATGACGAACAGGGAAGCATCTATATGGATGCAAAGGCATCAGCAGACTTCGGCAGTAAAAATACATTTATATATGGACACAGTGTTTTAGGAACGGGTGGTATGTTTACATTTCTGAAAAACTATATGAGTGCTTCTTATTATCAACAGCATCCAATCATTAAGATTATGACAGAAGAGAAGTTGTATGATGCCCATATTGTATCAGCGTATAAAGATGTAGATACTTCTGCATCCTATCAAACCAATATTACGGATGATGTCAGTTACACTTCATATATTGATGTGATTGCAGGCAAGAGCAACTATGTAACAAATGTTCAAGCAACGACAGATAAAAATATGGTTACATTTTATACTTGTTCATTGGATGGAATTACAAACAATAGCCAACTGGCATCTACCAAAGACAGATACTATATTCATGCAGTATTAGAAGTAATAAATGAATAAAGTAGGTAAAACTAAAAAAACTTAGCTAAAACTTGAGGATATTCATGATAAATATCCTCTCTTTTTTCATGAAAAATTTTGATTATCCCGAAAAACCCTTGAAATACAAGCACATTCGCAGGATTTCAGATTGATTTTACTACCAATTTACTACTTTTAACGGATTGCGCCTTGATATGCCGGAACATCTTGCGAGCATGAAACAACCCAATACAAACGCGACGCACTGGCGGCGCGGCACGTCGGCAATCACACAATTTCATATAGCACCGCACTGGCGGCGTTACCTTATCCCAACCGGGAAACAAGGAACGCCGCTATTTTTTTACCCTCATGTTACGCAGTAGGGGCAAAAAGAGTCTTGCTACACAAGGCTTTGCGGGTACGGTTTTCACAGGGTAAGGGATTGATACCTAAACCCTTAAAATCGCTGTTCTACCGCGTAACAAATATGCAGCAAAGGAGTTGATGAAGCTATGGCAGTTTTCCGCATGGAGAGAAACACAGGATATACGGTTATGAGCAACCACCATTTACGCAACAAAGAACTTTCCCTAAAGGCAAAAGGGCTGTTATCGCAAATGCTGTCCTTGCCGGAGGATTGGGACTATACCCTTGCGGGACTGTCCTATATCAACCGGGAAAAAATCGACGCTATCCGCGAAGCTGTCCGGGAGCTTGAAAGAGCCGGATATATTCAGCGTTCAAGGGAGCGCGACGAGAAAGGACGCTTGCGGGGAACTGATTACATCATCTATGAGCAGCCGCCTAACTTGGATTTACCTACATTGGAAAATCCAACATTGGAAAATCCTACGCAGGAAAAACCTACGTTGGAAAATCCAATGCAATTAAATAAAGATATACAAAAGACTGACTTACCAAAAAAAGAAAAATCAAATACGGATTTATCAAGTAACCATTCCATTCCTATCCTTTCCCCTAACCCCTCTCCTTTGAGGGAAGAAACGGCAGAGCCGGAACGGAAAGGAACGGAAGCGGCAGACGCATACAGCGTGTATGAGGAAATCATCAAGGACAATATCGAGTATGAGCATTTTATCAAGCATACCAACATTGACAGGGAACGCTTGGACGAGATTGTGTCCCTTATCCTTGAAACTGTCTGCACCAAACGAAAGACAATTCGTATCGCCGGGGACGATTATCCGGCAGAGCTTGTCAAAGCAAAGTTTATGAAGCTGAACAGCAGCCACATTGAATTTGTCTTTGACTGCATGAAAGAGAACACCACGAAAATCCGTAACATCAAGCAATATCTGAAAGCGGTACTTTTCAACGCGCCCAACACCATTGACAGCTATTACACCGCCCTTGTCAACCACGATATGTACGGCGGCTATTAAAAAACAGGAGGATTTTAATATGACACAGAAAACAGGAGCTTTGATTTTTGATGAAACGGCAGACCGTTACGACATTCGCTTTGACCTTAACGACTACTACGGAGGATTGCATTGTGGGGATTGCCTTGAAGTGTTTGTACGCGGCAAATGGAAGCCGACCCGCATGGAGTACGGGGACAACTGGTATCTTGTCGGTGTGAGGGCTTCGGATTTGAACGGGCTGCGGGTGCGTATCTAAAGGCGGCATGAAAAATGTACGCCTTATTTTTATGCCCCGAAGCGGCACACCACCCTAACCAAACTATGAAAGGAGGGATTTCATGCAAGATGAAGTCAATGAAAAAGTCGTGTCTTTAGCAATCAAAACATCTAAGCTGACCGCCGAAGTGCTGCAAAAGGCTATGAAAGCCCTGCTTGCCAAAGGCAAAGGGCAGCTAACCAAAGCCCCGCATGGGAAAATCACTATGCGGCAGCTTATGAAGCAGGGAGAAAAGGTTTCCAACATTGAGATTACCGACCAAAATATCAAAGCCTTTGACCCTATCGCAAGGAAAAGCGGGCTTGATTACAACGTCAAGAAGATTGAGAACGGCAAGCCGCCGACCTATCTTGTGTCTTTTAAGGGCAAGGATATTGACGTTATGACCGAAGCGTTCCGGGAATTTACCGCAAAGAAATTAGGCAGGGATAAAAAGCCCTCTATCCGCAAGCTGCTTTCCACTCTGAAAGACAAGGCGGCAGCTCTGAACGCACAGAAGGACAAAGTGAAGAAAAAGGACAGGGAGGTATCGCTATGAAGCCGGAACTTAAAAAGCTGCTTATCCTAAATGCCCCCTATCTGCTCTTTGTCTATCTCTTTGACAAAATCGGACAAGCGGTACGCCTTGCGCCGGGGGCTGACCTTTCCGGCAAGGTGCTTTCCCTTGCAGACGGCTTTTCCGCTGCCTTTGCAACCCCGCTTCCGAGCCTTGCCCCTATGGATTTGCTTATCGGTATTGTGGGGGCTGTCCTTATCCGGCTTATGGTGTACTTCAAAGGCAAGAACGCGAAGAAATACCGAAAAGGTATCGAATACGGTTCAGCCCGTTGGGGCAACGCCGAAGATATAAAGCCCTATACCGACCCGGTATTTCAAAATAACGTGCTTCTGACACTGACGGAACGGCTTACCATGAACAGCCGCCCGAAGCAGCCGAAGTATGCAAGGAATAAAAATATCCTTGTTATCGGGGGAAGCGGCAGCGGCAAGACGAGATTTTTTGTGAAGCCCAACTTAATGCAAATGCACTCAAGCTACGTTGTAACTGACCCGAAAGGTACGGTTTTAGTCGAGTGTGGGAAGCTCTTACAGCGCGGCGGGTATCGGATAAAGGTGCTGAACACGATAAATTTTAAGAAATCCATGCGTTATAATCCCTTTGCCTATATCCGCAGCGAAAAAGACATTTTGAAACTGGTAAATACCTTGATTGCCAACACCAAAGGGGACGGGGAAAAAGCCGGGGAGGATTTTTGGGTAAAATCGGAACGGCTCTTTTACTGCGCCCTTATCGGCTACATTTGGTACGAAGCCCCGGAGGAAGAAAAGAACTTCACGACGCTGCTTGAAATGATAAATGCCAGTGAAGCCCGCGAGGACGACCCGGAATTTCAGTCCCCCGTTGACCTCATGTTTGAACGGTTGGAGGAAAAAGACCCGGAACACTTTGCCGTCCGGCAGTACAAGAAATTCCTGTTATCTGCGGGAAAGACACGAAGCTCTATTCTCATTTCCTGCGGTGCGCGGCTTGCCCCTTTTGACATTAAGGAGCTGCGCGACCTTATGGAAACCGACGAAATGGAGCTTGACACCATAGGCGACCGCAAGACCGCCCTGTTTGTTATCATCAGCGACACCGACGATACTTTTAACTTTGTCGTGAGTATTCTTTACACGCAGCTTTTCAATCTGCTTTGCGACAAGGCAGATGATGAATACGGCGGCAGGCTGCCCGTCCATGTGCGCTGTCTGTTAGACGAGTTTGCAAATATCGGGCAGATACCGAAGTTTGAAAAGCTCATAGCCACCATACGAAGCCGGGAAATCTCCGCGTCGATTATCTTACAGTCGCAAAGCCAGTTAAAGGCAATCTATAAGGACAACGCCGATACCATAGTCGGCAACTGCGACACCACCCTTTTCTTGGGCGGCAAGGAGAAAACCACCCTCAAAGAAATGTCGGAAATCTTGGGGAAAGAAACCATTGACAGCTTCAACACTTCCGAGAACCGGGGGCGCGAGGTATCGCATGGGCTGAACTATCAGAAGTTAGGCAAGCAGCTTATGACGGAAGATGAAATAGCGGTTATGGACGGCGGGAAATGTATTTTACAGCTACGAGGGGTGCGCCCGTTCTTCTCTGATAAGTACGACATTACAAAGCACCCCAACTATAAATATCTTTCCGACTATGACAAGAAAAATACTTTTGATATGGAAAAGCATTTAAGGCGCAGACCCGCCCTTGTGAAGCCGGACGAAGTATTTGACTACTACGAAATCAGCGAAAGCGATTTGCAGGAGGACACCGACCATGAATAGACGTATCAGAAAGAAAAAGGACAAGAAAATCACAGAAGCCATAAACGGGCTTGTTTCGATTGCTGAACGACGGGAACAGCAGCGGCAGGCTGCTATCCGGCAGTTTGTGAAACGGTGTGAAGCCCTGTATGAGCAGCAGCGAAAAGAAAGGAGGAATTGACGCAGTAACAAAGAAAAAGACAACTTGCATGATACGCGCCCCTACAAAAATTCCTATCGCCCACACTGACAACTGAATACCGCCGCGCAGCAGACATTTAGGCAGCGCGGGGACTTATGACCGCGGCAGTTTGAAAACTGACCGCCGTTTTTTATGCCCTTTTACGGGCAAGCCGCATTTGCGGCAGAAAGACAACTATATTAAAGTCAAGTAGTAATTTATGAAAAAGTATGAAATATAAAATACTTGAAAATATAGTATTCGATCTTTGAAATTGTGAATGTAAATATGTTGAAAAGAACTATAGTTAA
>NZ_JANGCA010000078.1:0-14134 GCF_024463855.1 Clostridium sp. DFI.1.208
AATCCCCTTAATTATTATCTTAAGAGTTTGTGATTTCGATATAAATGTAGAGCCGTATACGAGACCCGTACGTACGGTTCAATGGGAGGGGCAATAAATCTTGAATTTATTCCTCTACCCCTATTACGCAAAGCTATTCATCACTGTCAGGATTTTATCATGATAATGGAATATGCAGAATCCCTTTTGGCCTGCTTAAATATCCTGCTATTAGAAACATCATATGATGGATACTCATTCCTCTATATATACCCATCTTTTTTAGCACAGCACGGCACGAGATGCTGTCTTTCTGCTTGTCTGCTATGCATACTTAACGCCTGCTTCAAAGGCTGAAAGGCGGCTTGTAATCGTGTGTTTTTATGTTATCTTGTCCGCTGCTCTTGAAATTTCCCTATAATAAGGGTAAACTTATCACATGAAGTTTTTTGTCAAGGCAGGGAATGTGAAATGTTTGGATATGTAGTTGTCAATAAACCGGAGCTAAAAATAAAGGATTTCGATACCTATCAATCCTTTTATTGCGGTCTGTGCAAAGCACTTCATGAGGATTTCGGACGCAGAGGACAGCTGACCTTAAATTTTGATCTCACCTTTCTGGCGATTTTGCTTACGGCATTGTATGAGCCCGAGGATCAGCTCGTTAGTGAGCGATGTGTCGTTCATCCTATGCATCGGCATGTGAAGCGGGAAAATGCCTATCTTCGCTATGCTGCGGATATGACGATTATTCTGACCTATCTGAAGTGTGAGGATGACTGGAAGGATGAGCATCGGCTGCAGGCCAGAAGTATGCTGCGGCTTTTAAAGCGTCCGATGAAGCGGATGGAAGAAGCCTATCCCCAAAAGATACAGGCGATTCGCGAGGCTTTGCAAAAGACAGCGGAGCTGGAGAAGGCGCAAAGTCGTGATCTGGACAGGCTTTCCTCTTTAAGCGGTGTGATGATGGCGGAAATCGTTACCTACCGACAGGATGAATGGTATGATACACTATATCGCCTGGGAGATTATCTGGGAAGATTCATTTACATCATGGATGCCTACGATGATGTGGAAGACGATCGAAGGAAGGGACAGTTCAATCCGTTTCTAGAAAAAAGCGGGCAAAAGGATTTTGATGAGCGTGTCAAGGTCATTCTGGAGCTGATGATTTCCAATAGCGCCGATGCATTTGAAGCACTGCCGATTCTGCGGCATGCGGATATTCTGCGTAATATCCTGTATGCGGGAGTTTGGACAAAATATGAAATGGTAAGAAAGAAAAGAACAGGTGAAAAAGATGGATGATCCGTTTAAGATATTAGGGGTGTCAAGGGATGCCAGTGAGGATGAAATCAAGCGTGCCTATCGCCAGCTTGCGAAGAAATATCATCCCGATGTAAACAAGGAACCCTACGCTGAAGAAAAATTCAAGCAGATACAGAATGCTTATCAGCAGGCACTGGATTATAAAAAGAACGGGGGAGCTTTCGGACAGAATTTCAACGGCTACCAGCAGAATACCTATCAGCAGTCATTTTCCAATGATTATCAGGCAGCTGTAAGCTATATAAACATGGGGCGGTTTCAGGAGGCGATTCAGGTGTTGAACAGCATTCAGAATCGGGATGCATCCTGGTACTACCTGTATGCCATCAGCAATTACAGTATCGGGAACCAGATTGCGGCGATGGAGGCGGCAGAGCGAGCGTGTCAGATGGATCCGTCCAATCAGCAGTACCGGCAGCTATATGCACAGATGCAATCCGGAAGAACCCGCTATCAGAGTATGCAGAGTCCCTTTGGCGGGGGAGGCTCGAATTTCTGCTGTCAGCTGATTTTATGCAATATGTGTCTTGGCGGGGGATGCTGCCCCGGTATTTATCTATGCAGATAGAGCCTGCAATTTGCGTACATGCGGTATCGGAATACCTACACACGCTGAAACAAAGAGGCGAAAAGCCTGCAGATACTTGCGATACGTCAGCTATCCATAAAGATGATGCATTGCGGCAGAACAGGCACTTACCCGTGTACGCCAAAGCAAAAGTAAAGGATCAATTTCATCAGGTTGCACAATGATGAAACTGGTCCTTTTTGTCTTTAACGCTGACATCTTTTAGCTTTACATAAGAATGTGAGCACTCAGTCTTCTATGTTTGCCTATCTTCCCTCAGCCTGATGAAAGGCACCGTTGTGTGTTACCTTTGCTTTGTACAAAGCCTCGTCGGCAGCCTTGATCAGCTCCATATAATTATCATTGCGACAGGCGATAATAGCACCGGAGGATAAGGTGATTGTGGGCATATTTCGTTTCTGTGCTTCCTTTGCCAGCGACAGATTGATATCCTCCATGATTTTTTTTGCTACACTGTAGTCGCACGTATTGGATACAAAGATGGCAAACTCATCTCCATGGAGTCGGGAAGCATAGTCGACTGTACGGATTCGACCAACGATCATCTGTGCTGTCAGACGGATAACCTCATCACCGGCGGAATGTCCATATTGATCATTGACAGCTTTAAAATGATCGCCGTCAATCATAATCAGGATTCCATTCTCATCCACCTCCATTCCCTGAATGTGATGCTTAACCGTACTGCGGAAGGATTTCATATTCATCATACCAGTCAGCTCGTCGATAGCTGCAGCTTTCTGAGCAGCCTGCAATGCGATTTCCAAACGCTTCTGTGTCTGTCCCAGCTCCACATAGGCTCCCTTTAATTCACGGTTTTTCAGCTCTCTGCTGATTTGGCTCAGCACATATATCAAAATGATTTCCAGTATGAGCAGAGGAATCAGCCAGGTCTGCAGCGTTGCGGACAGCATGGAGAATACGGGAATAAGAATAAGATAATTAAATTCCTTCCCCTGCTGGATCAGACCGAAGTATTTCTGATTCTGAACATCAACCAGCTGGATACCGGTGCCCTTCATGAGGTTGGTGAATTCGGTAGAAAAGCTGTTTTGAAAATCATAGAAGGCCTGTGCGTAGGAAGCCTCATCCTCTAGCTTCTTGCGATCCTCCTTTGAAATTGAGGAATCGGCCTGCTTCAGCTTGTTGTTTGCTTCTGTCAGCAGCTGTCTGTTTTCCGTAATGCTCTGCATCAGGTTTCCGCCGAGATAGTCCTCCTCACTGCTTCCGATGATGGTGCCGTTTTTGTCAAAAATGATCAGCTGTTCCTTATCATATGCCTGTAAAGAGGCAATCAGCTTTTGTATGTTTCCCATTTTTATATCGTAGGCAAACACGGTTTTCTGATCCGGCTGCAGCTGTGAAATGGTGGACAGGATATAATGATTGGCATAGCTCATATACGGTGGTGTGAATACGACTTCCCCCTTCGCTTCCAGCGCATTGCGATACCATGGACGTGTTGTGGCATCATATCCGCTTTTTTCATATTGCTCATAGGGCGTATCCCAGCTGTATAAATAGGCATTCCTATAATACATATACAGTCCGTCGAAGGTATCTCCCTCAATCGCTTGCAGCTGCTTATCCAGCTTTTTCAGATACCTCCAGATGGCTGCCGGTTGCGGCTCAGCTTCCACCTCCTTTTCAAGCATGGTGGTAAACAGCTGAAAGGAATGCCGGTAATCATCCATAACACCTTGTACTTCCTCCTGTGACTGCAACGTATGCGCAATCATATCCGCTTGAATTTGCCGGTAGGTATGATTGCCTATGATGATGCAGGCGGCAAGGTTGATGATCAGAAAGCCTGCGACATACCACAGCTGATGCTTTTTAAATAAACTACGTTTCATAGGGGACCTCCTCATTGGCTTTACCACAAAAGTTGAGTTTTAAAAAATATCTGTTATGTTCATTCTATCACAAAAAGACGAGGTGCACATAAGAAAAGAAAATGCAGTATGCATTCTTTTAAAATGACTGAAAAGAATGCTTATAATAACAACAAATGAAAGAATGTTTCATATTGTATTATATTTATTGACGATTTTCAGGAGGCTGCACAAGGGCGGTAAACGCTGCTTTCAGAAGAGCTTGTATGCAAAACGGCAGCCTTTGAGAGGGGATTGTGATGGAAAACTGTTTTCATTTGTGAAAAACTGCACGATAAGCATTGACAAAGTAAAGAATTAGAGTATGATATATATGGATATTAACCGAGGGTAACATTTAGAAAGTTGGTAGTGAATTATGACAACATTGGATAACATAAAACCGGGACAGGGCGGCATCATACGGACGGTCGGCGGACAGGGTGCACTGCGCAGACGGCTGCTGGATATGGGATTGACGCCGCGCACGAATGTGCATGTAAACAAGGTGGCACCGATGGGGGATCCCATGGAGCTGAATCTGAGAGGCTATGTCCTAACGCTGCGTCTGGAGGATGCTGCTAAGATAGAGGTAGATACGGAGGGTGCAAAATGAAGGATGTATTGATTGCACTAGCCGGGAATCAAAATTGCGGCAAGACAACACTCTTCAACCGCCTGACTGGCAGCAACCAGCATGTGGGGAATTTTCCGGGAGTAACCGTGGAAAAGAAAATGGGGCAGATCAAGTCATTTAAGGAAGCTGCTTTGGTCGATCTGCCGGGGATTTATTCCCTGTCTCCTTATACGAGTGAAGAGGTAGTGACAAGGGATTTCATTTTAAAGGATGATCCGGATTTGATCATCAATATCGTGGATGCCACGAATATTGAACGAAACCTCTATTTGTCTTTGCAGCTGATGGAGCTGCAGAAGCCTATGGTGATTGCGCTGAATATGATGGACGAGGTGACAGCCAGCGGAAACAGCATCGATGTGAATAAGCTGAGTGCGCATCTGCGCTGTCCGATCGTGCCTATTTCTGCAAGCAAGAATGAGGGAATCGATGAGCTGATCCGTGTGGTGAAAAAACAGATTCGGGATGGAAAGCAGGCAGTGAATCTGGACTTCTGTAAGGGAGAGGTTCACCGTGCTATTCATTCCATTGCCCACATTATAGAGGATCATGCGAAAAAGGCAAAGGTACCTATGCGCTTTGCTTCCACAAAGCTGGTGGAGGGAGACGAACCGATGCAAAGAGAGCTGCAGCTGCATCAGGATGACATTGATATTATAGAAAAAATCGTAAAAAGCATGGAGGATGCTTTACAGACAGACCGTGAGGCGGCACTGGCAGATATGCGCTACTCCTATATAGAGGAGCTGGTCGCTGACTGTGTTGTGAAACGACATGCATCCTCAGCACAGGTGCGCAGTGAGAAAATTGATGGACTGCTGACACATAAATATTTTGGAATACCGATTTTCATTTTGATTATGCTGTGTATTTTCTATCTGACCTTTGGACCAATCGGCGGCACCTTGCAAACGCTGCTGGAGGATGGGATTGCTGTGGCATGTGATCAAATGGCGCAGCTGCTGGCATCCATGCAGGTCAGTGATTGGCTGCAGGCGCTGATCATAGATGGTATCTGCAACGGTGTGGGAAGCGTGCTGTCCTTTCTGCCTGTTATCGTTACGCTGTTCTTCTTTCTGTCTTTGCTGGAGGACAGCGGGTATATGGCGAGGGTGGCGTTTGTTATGGATAAGCTGCTGCGTAAGATCGGCTTGTCCGGCAGAAGCTTTGTGCCAATGCTGATTGGCTTTGGCTGCAGTGTGCCCGCAATCATGTCCGCCCGTACATTAAGCAGTGAACGTGACCGGAAAATGACCATCGTTGTAACGCCGTTTATGTCCTGCAGTGCCAAGCTGCCGATTTATGGTATGATAACCGCTGCATTTTTTCCTGAGCATACCGCACTGATTCTGATCAGTGTATACCTGATCGGTATCCTTGTGGCGATCCTGTCTGCACTGTTGCTGAAAAGCACAATGTTTAAGGGAGACAGCGTACCCTTTGTAATGGAGCTTCCTTCCTATCGTATACCGAGTGCAAAAAGCGTTGTGCTGCATATGTGGGAGAAGGCTAAGGATTTTCTGCGCAAGGCATTCACAATCATCTTTGTGGCCAGCATCGTTATCTGGTTTTTACAGAGCTATGATTTCTCCTTCACTGCAGTGGCGGATTCCGCAGATTCCATGCTTGCCAGCATCGGTACCTGGATTTCTCATATTTTTGCACCGCTGGGCTTTGAGGACTGGAGAGCGAGTACAGCACTTGTTACCGGAATCACAGCAAAGGAAAGTGTTGTTTCCACGCTGAGCGTACTGACGCAGACAAGCAGCGATGCCGGTTTGAGTGCTGCATTGCAAACGATTTTTACACCGGTTTCTGCCTTTGCATATCTGTGCTTTACGGTCCTGTATATGCCCTGCATTGCTGCCTTCGCCGCAACTAGAAGAGAATTGGGATCCATCCGGCAGGCGCTTGGTGCTGTCGGCTATCAGACGCTGGTTGCCTATCTTGTCGCATTCCTTGTCTTTCAAATCGGAAGTATGTTCTTCTGATTGGACAAAACCTGTATTCCTGCATATACTAAAGGTGAACAGGACGTGAGAATATGAACATTGCAGATGTTATCGTAATAGCGGTACTGCTTGCTATCCTGGCAGTAATCGTTTATGTTACCAGACCGAAAAAAGGGAAAGCCTCCGGCTGCGGCTCCTGTCACAGTGACTGCTCCAGCTGCTCTGCCTTTTCCAGCCTGTATGAAGATTATAAGAAGGATCAGAAACAGGAATGATGCAGAATGAGCGTATGCATGCTTTTACTGAAGGAAGAAGGGAAGCATGGTATATTGTTGAGAAAACAGACATGGTGGGCTCTTATAGCTCAGTAATATTGAATAAAAGAAGATGCAAATTGATTGTTTAAGCAATTTGCATCCTCTTTTTTTTGATGTGACACATGGGTATAGTTCGATGCAGGCTTATTCATGCATGATTGCAGCACTATAGGTATAAGTACAAATTATGAACGCATACAAACGAGTATATATACGTTCAGGTTTATATTCTGCATATGCTGGAGTGCTGAGCTGTAAATACAGTGCTCTTCATCCTTCATAAATATGTATACCTTGTGGTGCCCTCTGGCTATAAGCCGTGCTTATACTGTCCTTTGTTTGATGTCACTTTCATTCCTTTTATGTATCTCACTGGGGAATTCACTTGCTTACTTTGCATAATGCAGGGCAGTTAGAAATACGCAAAGGCAGTGTTGCAGCTTATAAAAGTAAACAAGAGAGCGTATTATTTGTTATTGATTTGTGTTTTATTGAAGGCCTCCCGGTACTGAGAGGCTGTTATCAGCTCCTGCTTTTTAAAACAGCGCATAAAATACTTTTCATCATGAAAGCCGCACAGACTGGCAACCTCCTCGACAGAAATAGAGGAATTTCCCAATAACGACTTTGCACGCTCTATACGCTGCATGCGAATATATTCTGTCAGTGTCATTCCCATTTCTCTGGAAAACATACGGGACAGATAGGCGGGACTGTAATTGAATCTTTCGGCAATGATTTTCAGTGTCAGCTCCTGCTCCAGACTGGCCTTGATCCATTCGGTAATAAAAGAAAGAGCTTTGCTTTCCTTGTGCGATTCTGTGCTTTCCCTCGAGCGAAAAGCCAGCTCTTCAGTAATTTCAATCAGTAGGCTACTCATAAGCAAATCCAGATAAAAACGATTGCTTTCATTACGGTGCATGATATCCAGAAGCTGGTTGCAGAGAATATTGATTCTTGAAAAATCCATATCCTGTGAGTATTTGGGGATAACAAGAGCATGATTGTAGGGATACTCCTCCCTAATTCGCTGTAGTGCATCTGTCTTTGGCTTCATCGACCACGGCTCCGGCAGAAGAAAATGCAGCCAGTAAAAGGAGGTGTTTTCCGGACAAATCATCGTTCCATAATGTAAAACTCCCTGCGGTATCAGAAGCAGGGTGTTTTTCTGTGCTGCATATTCCTGTTCCCCGATCTGAATATGCAGGGTACCGCTCAATACGACTATCAATTCATGAAAATTACTCGTTCTGCGCTTATGCTGCCAGTTGGCGGTGCTCATAAAACGTCCCGCCCATAAAAACGTTGCTTCCTTTTCTATTCTGCTCAGCAGATAAGTACTCATAGCCGTCCCTCCTTTTTCTATAAGTATATAAGGGATGGTGGATTATGTCTACCATGATATGCAAAAAGTTGAAAATGTGAGCCATTACATGATGCATATATACGTTGAAATCGAAACATTTTTAAAACATGGTAAAAATCGTCCACTTTTTGTGAAGCATCTCTACTTACAGTGTGCTGGCTGCATGGTATGATGATAATGCTTACGAGTCGACACGTTAAGTAGTCTGTAAAGTCAGAAGACTGGGAGGTATTTATGGATATTATATTAGGCAGATTAGACAATCGTTTACTACATGGAATTATCGCGACACAATGGGTTCAGCATACGGCATGTGAGCGTCTCATGATTATTGATGACGAGGTTGCATTGGATTCTCAAAAAAAGGATATCATGCGTATCGCCAAGCCCGCCGGAATGCCACTGTCCATCATCACAACACAAACCGCTGTCGACAATTTTAAAAAGGGAAAATACAGCGGGAAACGGGTCTTTGTCGTTGCCAGAAAGCCACAGACCTTTCTGACTTTACAAAAACAGGGCATTACGATCGCTGCACTCAATATCGGAGGCTCTGCAGGGGAGAAGGATGAGACAATTAAATTATACGGACGATATTCCTGCAGTGAAGCAGATCAGAAATGTTTGGAAGCATTAAAGGCTGCCGGTGTGAGAATGTTCATGCAATACGTACCGGCAGATACGAAAATAGAGTATTAAGGAGGAAATTCATATGTTGGAACCAATACAAATTGTACTTGTCACCGTACTGGCGTTTATCATGCAGATGGATGAGATGGGGCCGCAGGGGTTCGGTCTGATCTATCCGGCCATCATCGGTCCGCTTACCGGGCTGCTGTTGAATGATCTGCAATCCGGCTGCATCGTTGGAGGAACACTGCAGCTGATGTCCTTAGGGGTAGCGGCAGTCGGCGGCTCATCAACACCACGATATGGCTGGGCGACAATTTGCTGGGGTTAGATAGCGATACTTTTTACATCTACCATGTTGCGGCGGTCATGGTTGACAACTTGCGTCGGCTCCTGCTCGGTATCAACCTGTCCGACAAAGCTATAATGGATTTCGATTTTCCGGGTGTTGGTTTCCCGGTCTAATTCATGTATCAAAATACGGTCGATAAACTCATGGACGTTTTCATAGGTCAATTCCTGTATGTCGCTGTATTTCCCGACAATCTGAATAAACCTTGATATATCCCTTTTTCGCTCGGTAACGGTTGCGATCTGCTGTTGTAACTCGTCTATCCTTGCGGCAAGGGATTTCTTTTCGTCCTCATAGCCGGAAGTTAGAAACACAAACCGTTCATCTGTCAGTCTGCCTAATGCGTTGTCCTCATACAGCTTGCGGAAAAGCGTGTCAAGTTCGGTCATACGCGCCTGTGCTTTGAAAAGTTCCTTTTGCTGCTGCGCTAATGCCTTTCTCGCTTCCATGTCGCCGTACTCGGTAGCTTTACAGATAAAGTCCTGTTCGTGTTCCTTAACATACCGCAAAACCCGCCGCATATCTTCCAGCACTAAATCAAGAAGTACGTTTTTGCGGATATAATGAGAGGTACACTCGCTGCCTGTCCTTGCCCTGTTGCGCCATGCGCCGCAAGAATAGGAAAACTTGCGCGGCTCGATATTTACGCCCTGTTGGTAATACATCTTATGTCTGCAACCAGCGCAAAACAGCAAGCCGGAAAAAATATCAATCTCCGCTGCTTTTGTCGGGCGGTGGCGGGTAGCAATCCGCTTTTGCGCAAGTTCAAAGGTTTCCTCGTCAACAAGCGGCTCATGGGTGTTTGGGAAGAAATAGCGTTGTTCTTCTTCGTTCTTCCGGGTCTTTTTCGACTTGTAGGATACCTTGTGAGTTTTCGCGGTTATGGTATGCCCTAAATATTCCTGCCTTGCTAATATGTCATAGAGCGTTTTGTCCGGCCAAGTATAGGGGGCGATCATTGCCCGCTGATACCGCGCCTGTCCTGTACGCTGATAGCGCAACGCTCCAATCGTCAAGACTTTGTTTTCCGCAAGCCATTTTTGGATTTCGCACATACGCACGCCGCTAACAAACATAGCGAAAACCTGTTTGACAATCGGCGCGGTTTCCGGGTCGGGTATAAGGTGGTGGCGGTTGTTCGGGTCTGGGATATAGCCGTATGGATATTCCCCGTTGACGCGCTCGCCTTTTTGCGCCTGTGCCTGTTTAACTGCGCGGATTTTCTTGCTTGTGTCGCGGGCGTAAAACTCGTTAAACCAGTTCCGCAAGGGGGTAAACTCGTTATCCTCCCGCGCTGTGTCAACTCCGTCGTTGATCGCGATATAGCGTACTCCGTTTTCGGGAAATACAATCTCTATGAGTTCGCCCGTTTTCAGATAGTTTCTGCCAAGACGGGAAAGGTCTTTGGTAATGACCGTCGCCACTCGTCCGGCTTCCACTTCCTGCAACATCGCTTGCAGCCCCTCGCGCTCAAAACTCACGCCGGAAAATCCGTCGTCCACAAAAAACTTTGTGTTCAAAAAATGGTGTTCGTCCGCATAGCGTTGAAGTATCATTTTTTGGTGCTGTATGCTTCCGCTTTCTCCGGCTTGCATATCCTCTTGACTTAAACGGCAGTAAAGGGCGGTGATTTTATTCGACTGTAACATTAGTCCTCCTTTCCGACAGCCGAATAAACAGGTATAATGTGTTGCTATCATTATACCATATCCCGCCGCCTAATGCACTACTCGGACGCTAAAAATCCTTTACAATGAGTTTCTCAATCTTTTTATGGATTGTATCGGTTGCCTTTTCACTCGGCAACGCTTGAACAAGATAGGTGATTTTCCCTATTTTGCGTTCGGTTGTAATTGTCTGTTTTTTATCCATTAGAAAAACCTCCTTTTCCTGTATGGATAAACTATATTCGTCAAAAGGCAAAAACGGGCGGTTGTTAGCTGCAACCTCACGGGAGTTTCACCCCGGCCCATGCTTATGGGTGCGCCGCGCAATACTTTGAGGGTGTTCAACGCGGGAGTATCATTGTGCCGCCTTGTATGTCGTCGCCCACAAGCTGCTAAACCTGTTTTACGGCGCGGTAGTTCTCGCTCGGCTTTTCCCCTATGGGGAAAAGCTGTCATGGCGTACCCGCCGACTGGCTCGGTACAGACGGAATGTACCCGTTTGCCTGTTATGCTGCGCACCAAAGGCCGCTTTCTTTGTCAAAGAACAATAGGCTTTGTCGGCCTGCAAAAGCACATCAACAGCGGATATGCTTTTGCGGAACGACAAATAGCCCATAACGGGAAGCGTGGAAAGGGGACACGCTCCCCGCATGGGCTAAAAGATTATCCTACATGAAAAGCAAGGGTGCGGGTAATAAGGCGCACTTGCAGCCTGTTACGCATTTCCTCGTCCACATAGGAATAGGTATTGCCCGCGTCGTCTTTCAGCGTGCGGGTACAAAGTTTCGCTATGTAACCCTCGTAGTGCTTCAAGATCGCGCACATGGCGGTTGTGTCGCCGTTTGCCGCTGCGGAAATGACAGGGAACGGCAACAGATTTTCAGACTTCCTAACGGTATTCATCATCTGCTTTTCCCTCCAAATACTGTTTGATTTTCGCAAGCGCGGATTTCCTGTGCCGGAAAACCGTCGTGCGTACAACATTCAGCAGTTCGCCAATTTCCGCGTCGCTCATATCCAAGAAGTAGGACAAAAGGATAATGTCGCGTTTCCTTTCGGGCAAAGCGTTAAGGGCTTCGGCAAGCAGTTCATTTTTGACGAGTACATCAAAGCCGGACACTTGAAAACGGAAATAATCGCTTTCGTATTCGTCCGTTGTGAAAAGCTGCGCGAGTTCGCTTTCGCTCAAATCCGAAAAAGTAACTTCGCGTGCTGCGCGTTTCGCAAGAGTGCGGCGGTGGCTTTTCGCTTCGCCGACCAAAGTTTTCTTTGCTAATGCGTCGTACTGATGTTGTATTCTTTCCTTGTCGGAAGAAGATAGCTCCATAGAGTTCACCTCCTTCCCGCGTGGAGTAGAGGACGGGAGTTAAGGGCTTGTCCTCTCTGCCCCTTTCGCTCCGTACCCGTTCGGGAGATGGCTCTTGAGTGCGCTTTTCAGAAAAAAGTTGAAAAAAGCAAAATGCGCCCGTCCGCAAGACGCGGACGGGCGCAAAGGAAATGTAAGCAGTAGCTAAATGTATTGACAGTTCACATTCATAGCCGGAATATCCCGCTTGCGGAGCATAGCTTTTTTTGACCGCAAAGCATTAGGCGGGTTACAGTAAATAAAAATGGACACGGCGATACCTCCCCGATACCGCCGTATCCTTAAAAAAGGGCGACTTTAATACACTACCCGCAATCCATTCTATAATAGGGAACAGCGGCTTTTGCGCAATATTAAATAAAAAAGCCGATAACACATAGGTTTTTTGACCTAATGCGTTATCGGCTCTGCGTCTATGCGTCTGGCACTTTTAATCATTTTTTTTGAATTTATTATATGTGTTAGCTAACTGTCCACAAGCCGCGTTAATCTCTCTGCCATGAGAAACTCTCATAGTAACTTCAAGTCCTGCTTGCTCTAATTGATGTTTGAATGCAACTATTTCCCGTTTCTGTGGTGCTTTAATTCTTGAATTGCTTGTTGGGTTGTATTGTAACACGTTAATCATAACTTTTTTGCCCCGAAACCATTTTGCAAGTTGTCTTACATCTGAGGGCCGGTCATTTATACCCGGTAAAAGCAAATACGCAAAGACAATTTTGCGATTATGCCTTTCAGAATAGGATAAGGCTTGCTTAACAACATCTTCAATAGCATATATGCGCATGTGAGGAATAATACGATTTCTTGCAGATTGTGTTGCTGCGTGTAAAGATATTGTCAACTGAATTTTAAGATGTTCCTCGCGCAATTTTTTTAATTGATCGACCGGACCAACTGTTGATATGGTAATGCCGTCGGTTGGAAAGTTGAGCCCATATCTATCTCGGAGAATATGGATTGCTTTTATCAAGTTGTCATAATTGAATAAAGGCTCTCCCATACCCATAAAAACGATACGGTTTACTTTTCGACGCAACAATATAATCTGTTGTACGATTTCTGACGATGTTAGATTACGAACAAAGCCATTTCGCCCGGACTCACAAAAAATACAACCAACAGGACAACCGACTTGTGTGCTCACGCAAACAGTTCCACCATCTCGCCGCTTGATAAAAACCGTTTCAATGTATTTGTTGTCTTTCAGTTCGTAAACATACTTTTCAGTATCACTGCTTTTGCAAATATTTTTTACCAACATTGATAGATTTTTTTTGCGTGGTAATTGCTTATATAATTCTTCATATAAGGCTTTTGCTTCATTCTCGCCAATAACTTCCGACATTTCTTTGTAAGTAAATCCGTATGGATCATTCCGTACTTCCGCAGGCGTATATTTAGGTAAACGTTTCATTTTTATATCCTTTCTTCTAAATAATAAAAGTTTGTTTTTCTGTATTTTTGATTACAATCTCTAATTTTTCTACATCAATGATATGCGTCAATTTGCATTTAGGGCAGAAAAGAGGAAAATCTTTTAATACAGTATTATGAAATACTTGAACTCTCGTCTTTCCGTTACAAATCGGACATTTTATCCAATATTTTTTAAGCATTATATTTCACTCGTCCTTTTTACACAAAAAAATGCAGGTCAATCCTCAACATGAGCATTGACCTGCATTTATAATGCACAGAGCAGTACAACAAAACTAAGGCATAGCTTGCACTATGTCTATACTATATCTATACGTCGTTAGTTTTTTGTATAGCATCCGCAAAATAAGCATGACAAAAAAGCCCATGTTGAAAATGGGAAAATCCTTTTTTTCAATGCTTATCTAATACGCATGCTATGCAACATAAACGCCGCCTCCTTTTACATAAATTTTATTTTATCAGAAAATCAGTCTACTGTCAATACACAACAGGAAGTATTTAACCTAAGCTGAAGTGAAAAGTTAAATTCCACTTTCAAAGTAGCTAAGTAGAAAAGACTCTTACACAACAATCTAGTTGAATTTACACTTACAATTGCATTTAGTCTTTCATATATCCTTTTTTATATCTATG
>NZ_JANGCA010000079.1:0-13130 GCF_024463855.1 Clostridium sp. DFI.1.208
GACACAAATCCACATTCACAATTACACATTTTATCACAACCTGAAGTGATACCAAATAATTCAGGTGGAAAGGAGAACTGGTATATTAAATTTATTACTCATTATATGAGTAACTTAAATATACCAGAGGAGTGAGAGCTATGTATGAAATAAAATTAGTTGTGAATAACAAAACTGGGCTTCATGCTAGACCGGCTAGTGATTTGGCAGCATTATGTACTGGCTATGAAAGTGATATCCAGATTGTTTGTGGCAACGAAAAAATTAATGCCAAAAGCATTATCAGTATACTGACTGCTGGGATTTATAGCGGTTCAGAGATCGTATTAAGAATAGAGGGGAAGGATGAGCAAGAAGCTGGGGATGCTGTATCAAATCTGATTCGAAATTTAAAGGATTAGGTGCTATCATGGAACTAAAAAGCAGACAGGTATACATATTGGAGGAACTAACAGCCTCCAGAGAAGGATTAGAAATCCATATACTACTGGAAAAGCTACAAGTAACAAGAAGGACTCTGTATTATGATTTAGAGAAAATTAATCATTACTTAAAAGATCAGCAGCTGGGACTTGTTTCTATAGATGAAAATCACATTGTATTGCAAACATACCATAATAAAGGACTTTTGTATGAACTGGAGCGTCATGAGGAGTATTATTACTCTATTGAGGAACGAAGAGCTATGGAGGTTTTTTGCATTTCGCTATCGCATGTGCGTTACACATTAGATGTTCTGGCAGAATTATTCGATGTGAGTAAAAATACGGTACTCACCGATATAAAGATGCTAAAAAAGGAATTGCAGACTTGGAAGCTGAAAATAATAAGTCATGCTCAAAGCGGCTATAGAATCATTGGTGAGGAAAAAGTACTACGTAAAATGTTGCAGGATAAATTACAGCGCCTTACAAATCCTGGAATTCGTTTTCGTATTAAAACACAGCTGCGAAAAACACTTTGTTACTATTCAGGAAATGATATTGATTTTTATGAAATCTGCCGCTGTATCATTAAACAGTATGAAATTGATACAAAAGGTGAATTTTTTCTGGGTAATATGGACGCTGTCTGCTTAATGATGCAGATGGCCTGGATCCGCAGCATTCAGGGATTTTCTGTTTCCATGAATCTGGAAGAGGAAATGACACTGATGAATACTGTATCCTTTCGCTCTCTGGAAATCAGCTCGCGTAAATTGGATCAATATGATATCAATCTGTCACAGAAGGAAATTTATTATATGACCGTTTTATTTTTAGGAATCCAGACGACAGATTTTGTATCAAGAGAACAAGAGGATGCCTTTATTGAGAGCTTTGCCAAAGAGCTGATTGAAAATTTCGAGCGCGTATCCTGCATGTCATTTCAGGATCGTGACCGCTTGATTAAGAAATTGAATTATCATATTCGGCCGCTTTATTATCGGATGAAATATGGATTAGAAACTGTGAATCCTCTGGTTCATGATGTAAAAAAACGATATCCAGCACTGTATTACTTTGCAAAAAAAGCATTTGAAGGCATACAAAGTGAAGCTTCTGCCTTGATTAGTGAGGATGAAATCGCATATCTGTGCATTTATTTTGCGAGTCATTTGAATGAAAAGAAGCTTCAGAATTCGACAGCATCTTCCAGAGAAATGATTCTAATCGTTGGAATAGATAATATGGCGACAACAACACTTGTAAAAGAACAACTGCAGGAATTGTTTGGCGGAGCTTTCTCGTATCATATAACTGTGGAATCAAAGTTGAAAAGCTGGACTTTAAAGGACTATGTCTTAATTATATGCATAGGACATGGATTCCAATCCATTGAGCGTTACCAAAATCGTTGTATAGAAGTTGAACCCATTCTGACAGAGACAGATCGTAGAAAGCTTATGGACGCTATTGAAAAGCAGAATATTTATATGGAAAAAGATCCGGTGATTCGCAGTATCATAAAATCGGCACAGCATCACAGTACCGGTACAATTGACAAAGTAAACCTGTACTTTGATCTGTTTCGTCTTTTGGAGCCGCAAAAAAAGCTTTTAATCGACCCTGTCGAGATAATTGATTTGCAGGATAAAATTAAAAATGGAGAGGTACTTAATTATAAGCATCTAGATTGGGATATGTTACTATCATGCGGATGTACACACCTTGTAGGTGATAGTCGTGCAAAGCGTCTGATTGAACGTATGAAACTACGCTTTCGCGAACATGTGGGAGGTTTGTATCAGATTCGTAAACATGTGATTCTGGTTCACTGCCCAATGCATAAGGAGATAGGTGGTAGTATTGATGAATGCGTAATCATAACAGAAACACCTGTTCTGTGCCCAGGTGAACTGGAAGCAAGAATTTTTCTGTTTTTCTCAACCGTAGACAATTATTCTCATTGGAATACGTTGATGAATATCTATACATATTTTGATGAACTGACACATATCAGCGAATTGCTGGAGGTGAGAACGTCATTAGAAACCGAATAAAACGGGGCATCAGTAAGATGTCCTTTTTGGCGTCAGCTCTCATTTATAGTAATTGACATCACATATTTTTTCGCTTGATTCATTTGAACTTGTGAATACTTTTGGTATATTAAAAAAATATGATTGCGCTTACAATGAGGGCGTAAGGAAAGCAAAGGAGGTGAGAAAATGAGCATTGTTGATAAAAATCTGATACGGATGCATCTGTGTGCAGGTACAAGGGATGAGGCACTCAGGAATATGGGGATGCTGTTATTTGAAAAAGGGTATGTTCGTGAAAGCTATACAGAAGCTCTCTTAAAAAGAGAGGAGATATATCCGACTGGATTGAATCTGCAGACGATATCAATCGCCATGCCGCATACTGATCCAAGCCATGTATTAAAGCCTGCTATTGCCATTGCGACAATGGAGAAGCCTGTTACATTCATGCATATGGGCAATACCGGAGTATCTGTACCTGCAGAAATATTATTTGTTATGGCGATTCAAAATCCGAAAGAACAGATTGACCAGCTTCGAAAAGTTATGAAAGCATTTGCTGATCCAATGATTGTCAGAAAATTTCAGCTGGCATCCGATGAGCAGGAAATATTTACTTTAGGAAAACGCTACTTTGATTAGTCAGGAGGGGTTTTTTATGAAAAAAATCAATGTATTATGTGTTTGTGGCTCCGGGACGGTGACGTCATCGATGATTGCTAGTAAGCTGAAGGATATGCTCGCTGAGAATGGCTTTGAAGCAGAAATGATAGAAACGAATCCAGGTGGCGTCGATTCTGCTATGGCTTCTCATGATTTTGATTTTATGGCCTGCTCCAGTCCTGTAAATGGTGATTATGGAATTCCAAAGCTGAACGCGACCAGCTTTCTGATCGGATTGGGAGAAGAGGAATTTATGGAGGAGGTTATGAGGATTCTGCATCATTCATGAAATTTTGAAAAGGAGGATTTATTATGCTAGATGTTGTACGTTCCGTATTCAATACGTTTGGGGCAACCGTCTTTGTACCAATTATGCTTTTTATTGTTGCAAAGATGATGGGGGTCAAAACACAGAAAGCATTTGACTGCGGTATTCTTGCGGCAGTTGGACTGACAGGCTTCACATTTGTCATTAATTCATATTCAGCAGTCATTACACCAGTTGTGGAACGCATGGTAACGAATGCCGGTATCAATTTATCCATTGTGGATATAGGCTGGCAGGCGACCAGTGTTGTTGCTTATTCGACAGAGATAGGGATTCTGTTCTTCGCGATTGCCATCATCCTGCAGCTGGTTCTATATTTCACAAAGTTTACGAATGTATTCATGGTGAGTGATCTCTGGAATAATTACGGATTCATGGTCTGGGGCTCTATGCTTTATATTCTGACAGGGAATCTATATCTATCGTTCCTGCTCATGATTGTACAGAATCTATATACACTGCTGTTTGCGGAGGTACTGGCACCGAGATTTTCCAAATATTATAAGTATCCAAATTGCTGCATGACGGTTCCCATGCATTGCGAAGCTGTGCCGTTTGCCATTGTGATGAATGCGATTCTGAATAAAATCGGATTTAAAAAAATACAATTGAATCCAAGTACATTGGAGAAAAAAGCCGGTATGTTTGCAGACCCAAAGGTGATTGGTTTGTTTCTTGGAGCCCTGATCAGTGTTCTGGGCTATTCCAATGAACTGGGCAAGCTGGAAAGTTGGGGCGCAATCGCTACCTGTGCGATTTCAACCGCTGCAATCATGGCGATTTTTCCGAAAATTGCAGGAATCTTTGCATCCGCTTTTACACCGTTGTCAGCTGCATATTCCAAGAAAGCTGCTGCAAGTGGTAAGGGGAGAAAATGGTTTATCGCCGTGAATGATGCTGTGGCTTATGGAGAAACTGCAACGCTTGTCACTGGAATCATTTTAATGCCGATTATTCTTGTGGTTTCTTTTATCCTTCCTGGAAATAAATTTCTGCCACTGGTAGATTTGTGTGCTCTTCCATATATGATTGAAGTCTTTATCTGTGTGACGGATGGGAATATGGCGAAAAGCATTGTCTGTGGTGCTATCTGGTATACGTTTGGATTGTTGTGTGTTACGCTGGTCGCTCCATATTTTACAGAGGTTGCTGCTTCTGTTGGTGTAGAAATGGCGATGGCAGGTACTCTTGTCGCAAGCTTTGGTGTTATGGCAAGACCGTTAAATTGTTTATCCTTCCTTGCCTTCCTGTCTATGAATCCTTTGCTGATCGGCGGTGTTATAGTTCTATATATCATTCTGTATGTAGCCAACCGTAAAAAGGGTAGTGTTCTTGAAGAATATATGGAGACCTGCAACAAACTGCCTGAAATGGAGGAAGTGTAATGCTGGATATCATAACAAAGGAAAAGCAAAATATTATCGTAATCGGAGATGTCTTTGTATCCTGTGAAACGATGGAGGAAGCCATTCGATCTTCTTCTATCGCTGTTAACCGAATTGATAAGGTATTCTGGGGAGAACATGATATACAGTCATTTTCAAGACGGCAGGTAAACATTGAAAAAAATGGACCGGAAGCTGAGCCATATCCGTCCGGGCTAGATGAATTGATAGAGGATGCAGATATCATCATGATGCACTTTGCTCCGCTTCATGCTTCTCTAATCAAACGGGCAAAGCATTTAAAGGTAATACTGACATGTCGGGGTGGGGTGGAACAAATTAATATAGAAGCAGCGAACGACCGTAATATTCCTGTGATCAATGTGATCCGTAACGCTGAACCAGTTGCTGATTTCACACTGGGGCTAATTATAGCGATGACCAGAAACATTGCTACTTCCCATAAGCTGATGATGGAGGGAATCTGGACTAAGAAATATCCAAATTATGAATTTACGACAACACTTTCTAATCTGAAGGTTGGACTTGCCGGTCTGGGGAATGTTGGTATTGAAATTGCAAAGCGTTTAAAGGCCTTGCATATACAGACCTTCGGATATGATGAGTACCTTTCGGTTGAACGGCTGAAAAATAATGGTTTGGAATCCGTTTGTATACTGGATACACTGGAAGATTTGTTTTCAGAATGCGATGTCATTTCTGTACATCTACGGCTTTGTGATGAGACCAGAAGAATGATTGATACCCGTTATTTCAGTCGAATGAAACCTGGTAGCTACTTTATTAACACTTCACGTGGCGGACTGGTTAATCAGAATGACCTGATTCATACGTTGAAGGAACATCGTATAGCAGGAGCAGCATTGGATGTTTTTGAGAGTGAACCGCTGGAAAAAGACAGCGGATTACAGGAGCTGGATAATATTATCCTTACACCGCATATTGCTGGAGATACGGTAAGTGCCGTTCCGAAATCACCGTTTCTGTTAATGCGGGAGGTAGATGCCCTGTTGCAGAGTGGGAACAAAGAGCGTATTGTAAACGCCCGACATATCGATGTCGATTTACTATAAGAGGAGGATGAAAATGAATTACGAAACTATTAGAATAGAGGTTTTACAGGCCATTAAAAAAGCAAATGCACTTGGTCTGATTCATGGGACAAGCGGAAATATTTCCATGCGTGACGAAGAGGAAAAGGTAGTAGCGATTACCCCGAGCGGAATTGAATATGATACGATGACTGCAGAGGACATTGTAATAGTGGATTTTTGTGGAAAACGATTGGAAGGACATTATATTCCTTCCAGTGAGGCGCCGATGCATACAGCGGTATATCGAAACCGCAGTGATATTCGTGCTATTGTACATACCCACTCACTGTTTGCTACCGTGATGTCAATGCGGCGCTGTGAGCTGCCTCGGGCTACTGTTCCTTCCAATATGTATTATCCGATACGAACCGCATTATTTGAAATGCCTGGTTCTGATGAGCTTGCAAAAGCAGCTGTGGAAGCATTGGGGAATGATGGTGATGTCATTCTCCTGCAAAATCATGGACTGCTGGCTTCCGGTCAGAGCATGGAGGGTGCTATGACAGCTGCCATTTATGCAGAAGAATGTGCTGAGGTCGGGTATTATGCCACATTGGCCAACATGCCGCAGGATTCTTATATCCCAGAATCTGCTGCTTTGAAAATAAGACAGACTGCACTTTCTGGAAAGGCTGTGTAGGTATGCTTCCTTTTCAATATTACAATCCTACAAAAGTGGTATTCGGCTGTGGAGAATTTGATAAATTGAAAGAGGAATGCGCAGCACTTGGAACACATGCCCTTTTGGTGGAGCAGCATGGACCTTTAGAGGAACTGGGCGTTTTTGATAAAGCAAAAAAACTGATGCAGGCTGCTGGGATTATCGTTTCAGAATTGCAGGGCATTGCCAGTAATCCACGTCTTAGCAAGGTGGAAGAAGGTATTAGAATAGCAAAAGAACAGCATGTGGATATTATCGTAGCGGTGGGAGGCGGCAGTACGATTGATACAGCAAAAGCAATTGCCATCGGTGCTCTGAGTAGTGATGATGTGTGGGAGTTCTTTGAAGGGACGAAAACGGTTAAGGGAGCGCTGCCTGTTGTAGCAGTTTCTACAATATCGGCAACGGGAGCAGAAACAAGCTGTCATTGTGTAATTACGAACGATCGCTCTGAGAATCCTGAGGATTGGCAGAAATGGGCGTTGCATGACCCTTATGCCTTTCCCAAAACGGCAATTATTGATCCACTGTTGCTGGTGAGTGTACCGCCAAGATTGACTGCTGCCGGTATGGCTGATACGATATCACACATCATCGAAGGATATTTTGATGGAATCAATGACAATCCCGTTTCTGATCGTATCGGAGAGGGCATCGTCATGACGATACTGGAGCAGGAACATGTGCTGCAGTATCCGGATGATCTGGAGGCGAGGGCTGCAATCGCATGGGCATCAACGCTTGCAATGAGTGGTTTACAGGACTGTGGTCGATTAAATGCAGGATTTCCGGCACACTGGATTCAGCATGCTGTAGGTGCTTTGACAGATTCCTCACATGGGGAAGGTCTTGCTGTTATTAATCCTGCCTGGCTGTACTTTGTAAATCAGAAGCAGCCTGAGAAATTCGTACAGTTTACGCAACGAGTATTCCGATTTCCAAGACCAGATGGAATGAGTGATACAGCGTATGGACAACTGGGAATTGATGAACTTCAAAGAAAATTTGCAGCATGGGGACTGCCGCAGACATTAAAGGCGCTGGGTGTGAAAAAAGACATGTTTCCACAGCTGGTGCATCAGATTATGAACAATAATGAAGCCTATCCATTCCAGGAACATCAGATTATTAACGTCCTGGAAAAATGCTTTGAATAAATGGGAAAGATAACCAGACTGTATCTGGTACGACATGGACGAACCAGCTGGAATGAAGAAAATCGTTATCAGGGAAGCAGTGACTGCCCGTTGAATGAAATAGGAATACAGCAGTCCCGCATGCTAACTGCAAGACTACGCAATGCAAAGATTGATGTTTTCTATTCCTCACCATCACAAAGGGCTGTGGAAACCATACAAGAGCTGGCAAGTATGAAAAAGAAATGCATTCACATAGATACCAGACTACAGGAAATTGATTTTGGAGATTGGGAAGGGAAGACGAATGAGGAGCTGAAGAAAGTCTATATACAATTTCCTGATTTTCTACAAAGGCCGGATGAATTTCCCCATCCTAAGGAACATTTGTTTCATGATGTCCAAAAGCGTGTAGTTGCATGTCTGGATGAATTGCTTCAGCGATATGAAGGCAGTCATATTCTAGTTGCCTCACACACGGGAAGTATCCGTCTGGCATTCATGCATTATCTGCAAATGAGTAATCATAATCTGTTTATTCGAATGCAACTGGAGAATACAGCAATCAGTATCCTAGAGCTGCAGGAAGATGGACTTCATTTGATTAGCTGGAATGACAGCAGCCATTTGCAAACCACCTACGATATGATAAAATAAGAGAAACAGGAAGGGGGTGCAGGTAATGAGACCTGTTCGTATACTGGCAGTCTGCGGCTCTGGAACAGTCAGTTCAGCAATGCTTTCCAGTAAAATAAAGGATTACCTTAAGGAAAACGGTTATGGCTGTGATACTGTGGAAATGAATTCAACCGGTGTTGAACTCGCTATGCAGGATAATGCTTTTGATCTGATTGCCTGTACGACCCCAATTAATGATTATGATATTCCAATTCTTAACGCTGCTGGTTATATAATCGGTATCAATGAGGAGGAGTTTCATGAAGCGCTTATGGAAATTGTCAGTCGGCTTCCTTTATAAAATAGAAAGGAGAGGGCTATGTCGAAGTCTAGAAAATTAACTGTGCATCTGTCTGCTTTCAGAGTGCTGCTTATGCTTGCAATTATCGCATTGCTTTCAGGTGTTATGGCATGTGTTCTGATAGAAAGGGATTCCACGCTTCATTCAGCTGCGTTCGTTTGTTCTATCATTGGTTTGACGCTTAGTATTTATGTGAATCGAAGAGTTAGAAGTGTGCAGAAGCATAAAGTATAGGGAATGAAATGCGAGAACAAGCATCATGTCTGTTCACCTTTCTCATAGCATCAAGCGGAATTTGCTGAACATGAAAATAAAGTGCAAGAATGTTATTTGTACCTAGCGCTGTAGTTTGAGAATGCTTTGCCAAGCGAAGTTCTTTTCCCTTATCATATAATGAAAAAGACTTATCTCAGCATGAAGGGTTATATTGCCCTCTGTGTATTGATAAGTCTTCTTTTATACTTGTCTGCTATACGCAAACATTAAGAAAGGTCTATCTTATTCTATGTTAATCCTTACCCTTTGCAATATTTTGCAGCTGCAGGCGGATTTCTCTTCGACGAATGCCTGCCTGATATTCCTGCTTTTCTTCCTCGCTATCACAAATCAGACCGGGGACTGTGGTCGGACGGTCCTCGTCATCCAAAGCGACCTCTGTAAGATATGCAGTATTGACAAGTCGGCGGACACCATCCCTGTTCTCTACATAGCTGTCCACACGGATTTCCATCGAGGTATTTCCCACATAGGTCACCTTACCATGAAGCACCATCAGCTCATTCAGATGTACAGCCTCCTTGAAATTCAGGCTGTCAATGGATGCGGTTGTAATATTGCTGTTGCAGTGTCTTCTTGCAACCACACCGGCAAGAACATCAATCCATTCCGCTAGCTGTCCGCCAAACAGACGACCACTGCCATTTAGATGATTGGCCATGACCAGCTGAACCTGCTCTGCTTCAGATTCACATACCTTCTTTGCTTTACGTTCCATAGTATCACTTCCTTTATACGATTATTTTACCATAACATATAAGGAAAGGGCAGAATTTTCTGCATCAGATAATTGCATCAATCAAACCATAGGCCAATGCTTCCTTTGCGTCCATGTAGTAATCCCTGTCACAGTCCCGTCGCAGTGCTTCGTTGCTTTGCTGGGTATTCTCACTGAGAATGCTGTACAGCCGTTCCTTCAGCTTCTGAATGTGCAGGGCAGCAATCTCCATATCCTTCGCTTGCCCCTGCATACCACCCATAGGCTGATGGATCATGATTTCACTATTTGATAATGCACTGCGCTTTCCCTGTGTTCCGGCACTTAGCAGCACCGCTGCCATACTTGCACAAATACCCATACAGATCGTACTGACATCACAACGGATATATTTCATAATATCATAAATTGCCAGTCCTGCACTGACACTACCACCGGGAGAATTGATATACATCTGAATCGGCTCACTGCTGATACTCGACAGATACAGCAGCTGTGCACATATGGAGCTGGACATGGCATCGTCAATCTCTCCAGTCAATATGATGATTCTTTCCTTTAGCAGGCAGGAGTACAAATCGTACACCCGTTCACTGCTTGCGTTTCTTTCTATAATTGTCGGTACAAAGACCATACTATCACTCCCGTCTCTATACACAGTATGCTCGAAAGGGGTGTTTTAATACCGTATGTGTGCAGTGATTTCATGTAATCGTTTACAAAATATGCGTGTTTGGAATCTCGGAAAAAGCCCTTTTTAAAGGCGAAAATCGCAATTTCTGCCGGATGCTGTCCAAAATGGAAGGAAGGCTGAAAAAAACCGTAAGTGAAAAGATTCTCAATTGACATTTACCTATGAAATACGTATAATAAGAGTGTTAAAAGGAGGACTTTGAAGATGACAGTAAAAGTTGCTATTAATGGATTTGGACGTATTGGACGTCTTGCATTCAGACAGATGTTTGGGGCTGAAGGTTACGAAGTAGTTGCAATCAACGACCTGACTTCTCCAAAAATGCTGGCTCACTTATTAAAATACGACTCTACACAGGGTACATACGCTAAAGCTGATACAGTAGTTGCTGGTGAAAACTCTATCACAGTTGATGGAAAGGAAATCACAATTTATGCTGAGGCTGATGCTAAAAACCTGCCTTGGGGAAAATTAGGTGTAGACGTTGTTCTGGAATGTACAGGATTCTACACTTCAAAAGACAAAGCTTCTGCACACATCGAAGCTGGTGCTCGTAAGGTTGTTATCTCTGCACCTGCAGGAAACGATCTGCCTACCGTTGTATTCAACACAAACCACGATGTATTGAAACCAGAAGACACAGTAATCTCTGCTGCTTCTTGTACTACAAACTGCTTAGCTCCTATGGCGAAAGCACTGAATGATTTAGCTCCTATCCAGAGCGGCATCATGTCAACTATCCACGCTTACACAGGTGATCAGATGACACTGGACGGACCTCAGAGAAAAGGTGATCTGCGTCGTTCCCGTGCTGCTGCAGTAAACATCGTTCCTAACTCTACTGGTGCTGCTAAGGCTATCGGTCTGGTTATTCCTGAACTGAAAGGTAAACTGATCGGTTCTGCTCAGCGTGTACCTACTCCTACAGGATCAACTACAATCTTAGTTGCTGTTGTTAAGGGTAAAGTAACAGTTGATGAAATCAATGCTGCTATGAAGGCTGCTTCAAATGAATCTTTCGGATACACTACTGACGAAATCGTTTCAAGCGATGTTATCGGTATGCGTTACGGATCACTGTTTGATGCAACTCAGACAATGGCTATGGAAATGGAAGACGGAAATACACAGGTACAGGTTGTATCTTGGTATGATAACGAAAACTCTTACACTAGCCAGATGGTTAGAACTATCAAATTCTTCTCTGAATTAGCTTAATTCTCAATCGAAAAGAAGAAAAGGTCACTACGGTGGCCTTTTTTACTGCCTTCACACTATGGAACGAATACAAAGGGAAGCTGGTCAAAGAAATTGAAAATACTACCTGAATAAGAAAATATTGCTATCATTAGGCAAGCTGTAATGTTTTTCTGGTTTTCCTCGTTGTCTTCTATTCCATGTGCATGCTATAATTGATATAACAATTTGGGGAGAAATATATGGATAGAAAACGGCGAATCAGCAGAGTGGATGTACAGGTATCCATTGTGACGGCAGTCCTTGTGACCACAGCTTTAATCTGTGTTTATTTTTTTAACTACTATATTACGCATGAGGACATGATCAACAGTCTAAAGGAGCGTTCTCATAGCATTTATCAGTATGTGGATGATTATGTAGATAAAACTACATTTCAAAATACGAAGGCACTAACCAGAGAGAACCCAGCCTATATGCGGATGAAGGAGAAGCTGGAGGAGGTAAAAGCCAGTACAAATGTACGTTATTTATATACAGCAGAAAAGAACACAAGGGGAGAATACGTGTATCTGGTGGATGGTCTTCCATATGACAGCTCTGATTTTCGCAATCCTGGAGACAAAATCGAGGAGGAGATCATACCGGAGCTTGCGGCTGCCTTACATGATGAAATCATTTTACCGAATCAGATTAAAAATACAGAGTGGGGTCCTATCTTTATCTCTTATTTTCCCATACATAAGGGGCAGGAGGTCGTGGGTGTGTTAGGGATTGAATTTGACGCCACGCATCAGTATCGTGCGTTTCAAATTATTCGTATCGGCACACCGATTATTGCAGCAATTGCCTGTCTGCTTGCGGTGTTTATCGCTGTGCGTTTGTTTAAACGCATCAGCAACCCCATGTATAAGGATATGGCGAATACGGACTTTCTGACCGGATTGAAAAACCGGAATGCATTTGAAGTCGATATTCAGAACAAACAGGAGGAGCTGCTGGGGATCCTGATTGCGGATTTAAACGGATTAAAGAAAATCAATGATGAGCTGGGGCATCAGATTGGTGATGAATATATAAGAAAGGCGGCAACCATCATCGGCAAATGTGCCAGTACCTGTCCGGTATACCGTTTCGGCGGCGATGAATTTGTCGTTCTGGTACCGAATGCGAACGATAAAAAAATGGAATCTTTGAGTGAACGTATTCTGAGCTATGAGGAAACGATTCCAAAGGATTGTGATACTCCGGTTTCCCTATCCGTTGGCTATGCGCTGTATGATCCTGTACACTGTGAAACGCTGCAGGATGTATTCCAGCGAGCGGATGAACAGATGTATAAAATGAAAAATAGAAGAAAAAAATGAGCGCCCCTCTTTTCAAATGAGAAAGAAAGACAACTATATTAAAGTCAAGTAGTAATTTATGAAAAAGTATGAAATATAAAATACTTGAAAATATAGTATTCGATCTTTGAAATTGTGAATGTAAATATGTTGAAAAGAACTATAGTT